>NZ_JBHVAK010000030.1:0-76116 GCF_042667085.1 Nocardia sp. NPDC057353 | reverse complement strand
AGCCGGGGCCGCCGCGGTGCCTCAGTGGACGAATTTGCCGAAATGCCGTGCGGTCAATCCGCCGATCCGGCAGGCGCATCCCCTACATTGCCACTCTGTGGAGCGCAGACACTTTCTGGCAATGCTCGCCGCAGGCGCCGCCGCGGCGAGCGGCTGTACCCAGCCACCGCCCGCCGTCGCGGAGCCGCAGGTCGCCCTACCGGCCACCTCGGCCCCGCCCGCGGTGCCCCGCGTCCCGGTGCCCGCGGGTGCGCTGACGGCCATCCCCGGTCCGGGCACCAGCCTCGCGCTGACCGTGGACGACGGCGCGGATGCCGAGGTCGTCGCCGCCTACATCCGGTTCGCCCGCGATACCGGCGCCCGCTTCACCTTCTTCGTCACCGCCGCCTTCGACGGCTGGACCACGCACCGCGCCGAGCTCCGCCCGCTGGTCGAGTCCGGCCAGGTCCAGCTCGCCAACCACACCTGGGACCACCCCGGCCTCACCACCATCTCCCGCGCCGCCATGGCCGATCAGTTCACCCGCAGCAAACAGTTCCTGCTGAACACCTACGGTGTCGACGGCACCCCCTTCTACCGCCCGCCCTTCGGCTACCACAACGCCGTCGTCGACGAGGTCGCCGCCGACCACGGCTACACCGTCCCCACGCTCTGGTACGGCTCGCTCTCCGACTCCGGCCTCGTCACCCCGGAGTACCTGCTGCAGTGCGCCCGCACCTACTTCAATGCCCAGGCCATCGTGATCGGCCACGCCAACCACCCGCCGGTGACGCACGTCTACGGGCAGCTGCTCGACATCATCCGCGAACGCGGGCTATCGCTCGTCACGCTGAACGACGTATTCCGCACCTGACAGCGTTTGCGCTGGTTAGACTGCCGGAATGAGGCCCTTGATCAGCGCTCTCGTCGCCGGATCGGTCGTCCTTCTCGGCGCGGGCAACGCAACCGCAACCCCCGCGGTCGACATCACCGCCGTCACGCTGGGGCAGGTCACCGTCCCCGCGGGCATCTTCCCGGTCGCCACCGACCTGGTGGCCAGGCGGATCACCATCGGCCCCGGCGGCTCCACCGGCTGGCACTTCCACGACGGCCCGGTCTTCGGGGTGATCGCCGCGGGCGAGCTCACCCACCCCGGACCGGACTGCGTGGCGCCGGTCTACCGCGCGGGCGAGTTCATCAGCGAGCCCGCCGGCGAGTGGAACACCCACGTGGGCCAGAACCTCGGTACCGAGCCGGTGGTGCTCTACGTGGTCTACGCCCCGCCCGCGGGCGACCCGCTCTTCCGCGACGCGCCCGCGCCGGAGTGCGCCTCCTGAGGCGTTAACGCCCGCGCGGGCGGCAGGCGATCCGGTCTGTGACGGGCTCGTCCCTACGGGGGGATGGATACGTCGACAGATTCCGACTCTGCCACGAGGTGTTGTCCATGCAACGAATCGCCACCGCCGCCGTCCTGCTCGCGGCCGTCGCCGCCACGCTCACCGGCTGCGCGAATGCGCCCGCCACCGAACAGGTCCCGGTGCAGGGCGCGCCCACCGCGCCGATCCCCGCCTGTGCGGACGGGCAGCTGAACTTCGACGCCGAGCCGATCACGAACTCGGCGGGGACGACCCTCGGGTTCACGATCAACTACTGGGTGGTCGGTGCGAGCGGCGCCTGCACGCTGACCGGGTACCCCGGTGTCACCGCCGCGGACGGGGGACCGCAGGTGGACGCGGTGCGGCAGCCGCGCGGCGGGCTGTTCGGCGGGCTGCCCGACGGCGACGACCAGCCGCCGACCGTCGTGCTGGATCGGGAGCGCGGAGCGCAGGCCGTCGTGGAGGCGACGGTGATCGCGCACCAGAGCGCCGCCTGCCCGACCTACACGGAGTTCATGACCACCCCGCCGAACACCACCGACACCCGCGCGGTCCCGGTGACCGTCACCGGCTGCGAGTTCGCCGTCTACCCGGTGTACGCCTGGTCCCGCTGATCATCCACTGCGGTGCGATCTTTCCGCCGCGAATTCGACGCCCTGACTTGGCGGAGATGCAGTACCGACCTGCTCGGTCGAGCGGCGATGCTCGGTCAACCGGTGATTCGCCCGTAGTGTGCCGTACCCGAAGGTGTCACGTCACAGGCAACTTCCGTTCGGCGTTTCACGGGAAGACTCACGAATCCGCGCGAGGTGCTCTCCTCGCCGGACCGAGCCGCTACGCTGCTCGAATCGACTGATGTGCTGCGGCCGACGGGGAGGAACGAGGATGCCGGACACCAGCGAGCACTTGCTGATCCATACCGACCAGGGAACGAAGGGCGCCGAAGAGTTACTCGACTGGATCAGGGACGCCGATGGGTTGCGCGGCCGCGTCGCCCTGCCGCAGCGGCCGATCGGCCCGGGCGAGATGGGCGGCGCCCTCGGCGAGATCGTCGTCGTAGCCATGAGTTCCGGTGCTGCCGTTGGCATCGTCACGGCGCTGGCGCGAACGCTGTCGACGTGGCTGGGGCACCGTCGGACCGAAATCGCCGTCACCATTACCGGCGCAAACGGTAAGAAAGTGGTGTTCAAAGGGAGTGGCGTCGACATCGACACGAACGAGGTGCTGGAAGGGTTGCGAGCCCTGGTCGATCCGCCCGCCCAGCCGCGGTGAGCGGGTGGCATCCGGATCGCGTGGGTTCGCGGGCGGTCCTCATCGGGGCCGGCAACTACGAGCACGAGGAAGTCCTGGACATCCCGGCCGTTGCGAACAATCTCGGTGATCTGCACCGGCAGCTGACCGGCACCGGCGGAGTGTTAGATCCGGCGAACTGCTGGACACTGGTCGATCCTGCCGACAGTTCGCGGATTGGCAAGATCCTCGTCCGGGCTGCGAGCCAGGCAGTCGACACGCTGCTGGTGTACTACACCGGCCACGGCGTGCTGGACCGGCGCGGGCGGTTGCATCTGGCGGTAACGAGTACCGATCCCGACCACGTCGCCTTCTCCGCCCTGCCGTTCGCGACCCTCCGGGAAGCGATCCTCGACAGCCCCGCGACGACTCGCATTCTGATCCTCGACTGCTGCTTCTCCGGTCGCGCACTGGAAGCCCTCGCCACCGGGCCCGACGCGGTGCTCGGGCAGGCCGATATCGCGGGCACCTATCTGCTGACGTCCTCAGCGCGCGACGAACTGTCGTACGCGCCTGCGGGAGAACGTAATACGGCGTTTACGTCGGCGCTGCTCGCGGCCGCCGCGGATGCGCCGGGATTGGGGCTCGACGAGCTCTACGTGCACACGCATCGGCACCTGAACCGGCATGGTCATCCGCTCCCGCAGCGTCGCGTGTCCAATTCTGCTGGGCGGTTGGTGCTCTTCCCCGGTGTGGCTGTCGAGATGCGCAATGCCGCCGCCGACAACAGCGCCGAGGCCGAACCGGAGCGCGATCATCTGGCGCCGTCCGCGGTGTCGGTGCCGCCTATGGCGAGTCATAGGGCACTCGCCGAGCGCGCCGCGACGCATGCGGCCGCCGGGCGCGTCGCGGAAGCGATCGCGCTTTGGAAGCAGGTGCTCGCGGATCGGGAACGGCTGCTCGGCGCCGATCATTCCGAGACCCTCGCCGCTCGCAGTGGGCTGGCGAACGCGTACGCGGCGGAGGAATCCTGGGACCGAGCGATTCCGCTCCTGGAGAAGTGCCTGGCCGCCGGAAAATGGATCTTGGGCGCGGACCACCCCGGTGTCTTGGCCACCCGACATACCCTGGCGACTGGGTATTTCCGTTCGGAGCGGGTGGCAGAGGCCGTGGGGCTGTATCGGCAGAACGTCACCGATCGCGAACTGATACTCGGCGTCGAGCACGCCGACACCGTCGAGAGCAGGCGCGACTTGGCGGTTGCGCTGCAGGCCGCCGAGCGCCACGAAGAAGCAATCCCGCTCCTGCGGCGAGCACTCGCGGATTGCGAGCGGTCGGGTTCCGATCAGCGGGGCATCGCGGAGATCTGCCGCCTGCTCGCGGCCGGGTACCGTGCGACGGGGGCGGATACCGAAGCGATCCCGCTGCTTGAGCGGGTGTTCGCCGACAGTGCGCTCGACAGTAACGATTCGGAAGCCTGCGACACAGGAGGTGAACTTGCGGCGGCGTACGAGGCCGTCGGTGACCTGGACAAGGCCATCCCGCTCCGCCAGCGGAATCTCGCCAGGGCTCGGCACATCCTCGGCAATGATCACCTCGCCACCTTCGATGCCCGCAGCGCCCTCGCCACGGCATATCAGGAGGCGGGCCGTGCGGTCGAGGCGATCGCGCTACACCGGCAGAACCTCACCGATCGGCAGCGGGTGCAGGGCGCCGACCATCCTGCCGCCCGCATCACTCGCACCGGTCTCGCCGACGCGCTCGCGGAGGTGGGGCAGTACGACGAGGCGATCGCGAACTACACGCAGCTCTGCGTCGACCGGGAGGAGTCGCTCGGACCAGACCATCCGGACACCCTCGCCATCCGCTCCGTTCTGGCTGCAACCTGTCAGCGGGCCGGCCGGTCGGACGAAAGCAGAACGCTGTACGAACGTCTCCTCGCCGACGAGGAACGGTCTCTGGGCATCTATGACCCTGCGACCGTTGCCACCCGCGATGCATTGGTGACCGCATACCGGGCGCTGGACACACTGCCGACCGTGACCGAGTTCTGGCAGCGGGCGCTCACCGATCGGGAACGGCTACTGGGCGCGGATCATCTCGACACCCTGAGTGCGCGGGACGATCTTGCGACCGTCCACCGTGCTGTGGGCGACCTGGACACCGCGATCTCGTGCTATCGCCAGAACCTTACTCGCCGGATGGATATCCTCGAGCCAGGGCACCGCGACATCGTTGCCACGCGCTTGGCACTGGCCGACACCTATCGGATGAAAGGACTTGTTCGGCAGTCGATTCCCCTCTATGAGCAGGCTTTGACCGAACAAGCGCAGCTTCTCGGCGATGACCACGTCGAGACCACGAGCTCTCGGCGCAGCCTGGCCGATGCCTACCACGCCGCAGGACGTCTCGACGAGGCTCTCCCGCACTACGAGCGGATACTCCGGCACCGGGAGCGGGACTTTGGCTCGGACGATGTTGAGAGCCTCGCCATCCGGGACACGATGGCTGCCGCATACTGGTCGCGGGGCCACACCCAGGCCGCGGTCGAGACGCTGGAGCGCAATCGCGCCGTCCGAGAACGGGTACTCGGACTTGAGCACCCCGCTACCCTGGCCACCCGCCACGAGCTGGCGACCGCCTGGCATCGAACCGGGCGCGTGCACGATGCGATCGGTCTGCACGGCGACAATCTCACCATCCGGGCCCGTGCTCTCGGCTCGCGACATCCGGACACCATCGCATCGGGCGCCGAACTCGCCGACGCGTACCGCGATACGGGTTCCCTGCGCGATGCGATCCGTTTCTACGAGTGGGTACTTCAGCTGCGCGAGCAAGACTTGGGCGCCGAGCACCCCAATACCCGCACCACCCGCGACAACCTCGCTGAGGTGCAGCGCAGGGTGAACCGACCCAGCGAGGTACTGCCGGTTCAGGAGTCGACAGGCGAAGTGCGTCTCGATGTCGCGCGTCGGCCTGATGCTGGCCGACGGCTGCATGCCACCCGCCATGGGGCTTCCGGCCCCTACGACTACGGGGAAGTGCAGTTCCAGCTCGACGCCGTCATCGATCAGCGGCTCGATCTGGGCTCGGTCATCATTCCACTCCCGCCCGGCGGACAGTTGCAGGTCGAGATGGCCCGTGATGGAAACCCGCAGGCGGTGCACCTCGCCACTCGCGACGGCAGGCTCACGGTTGCCGCTTATGCTGCGCCGAAGTCTCCTGGGCAGTGGCATACAGTCCTGATGGACTTGATGAAGTCGCTGCGTCAGGACGGCGCACAGGTTCGGATCGAGCCAGGGCCGTGGGGGCCCGAGCTGCTAGCGGTCACCGATGGCGCCGACCTGCGCTTCATCGGAGTAGACGGCCCCCGCTGGATGGTTCGCATGGTCGCGGCGGGTCCAACGGGGTCGGTCGACGAGGACAGCCTACTGAGCCGCACCGCCCGCGCTGTGTTGAGTGAAACCGTCGTCCGTCGCGGCGTCGAGCCGCTGCCGGTGCGGGATCCCCTGCCGGTAGTACTGCCCAGAGACCTGGCCGAGCAGCTCGCCGACGCGCATCGACAGCAGCTCGCCGCCGAGCATCGCCAAGCAGATGGAGCGACAAAGTCTCAGTCGCGCGTGAGGTGAAAGGTTGCGGACCGGGTGGCTACGGCGTTCACTCGGGCAGTTAGTTCTGCCATTCTGTGGTCGGGGCAGGTACCTGTATCTACAGTATCTGCATCATGACCGTTTCCGAGGGCGTGCGCAGCGCCGACACCATCGAGGGCTGGCGCAGGCTCGTGCTCGCGCACGACCGGCTCATGCGGACCTTCGAAGCCGAGCTCAAGCGCGACTTCGGGCTGACCGTCGCCCAGTACGACGTCGTGCACCGGCTGGCCGCCGACCCGGAGCACCCGGTGCGCATGTCGGAGCTGGCGCAGGCCCTCCTCTACAGCAGCGGGGCGGCGACCAAGGTGCTGGACCGGCTCACCGAGCGGGGCCTGGTGGAACGGGTGCCGGACCCGGCCGACCGCAGGGCCGTCCGGATCGGGCTCACCGACGCGGGCCGCGAACTGGCGGTGCGGGCCCGGCGCGCGCACGGGCGGAGCATCGCGCGCGCGGTGGGGCCGTTCGAGTCCGAGGCGGAGCGCACCCACGTGTTGGCGTACCTCGGCAGGCTGGCCGCGGAGCCGTGACCGGCGATCCGGCGGCGGCACTGCTCGATCGGCTGCTCGGGACCGCCGTGCTCGCGGCGGTGGTCGCGCCCGCGGGCAGCGGGAAGACGACGGCGATTCGCGCGTGGTTGGCAGCCCGCGACGTGCGCCATCGGTGGATGGTGCCGGGCTGCCGCGCCGAGGCGGTTCTCCAGCCCGCGGGAGATGTCCGCCACCCGGCGCCCGAGCACGGCCGACGTCCGGTTCCGTCCGATGCGGAGGTCGTCGTGTTCGACGACTGCCGTGCGGGGGAGTGGAGCACCGAGATCGGGCGGGCGGTCGCCAGGGGACAGCGGGTGATCCTGGCCGGTCGGGACGCACCGCCGCCGGCATTCTGGGAGGCGCTGGGCCGCGGACGCGCCGTGCTCGTTGGCTTCGCCGACCTGCTGCTCTCCCGGGAGCGCGTCGAGCAGCTGGCACGGGAGCGCGGGATCGAGCCTGCGCCCGAGCTACTCGACGACCTGATCGAGCAGACCAGGGGCTGGGCCGCACCGGTGACGATCGCCCTGGACGCCATGGCGGCGGGCCCGGTCCGAGTCGAGCGGCTGCTGCTCGCGGCTGGGCAGTACCTCCACGCCGAGGTCATCGCCGACCTCTCCGCCGACCAGCGGGCCCGCTGCGCCCGACTCGCCCTGCTCGACGGCTTCGACGACGAACTCGCGGCCGAGGCACTGCGGCAGGCGCCGCTGGGCGAGCCGGACCGGCGGCTGCTGCTCCCCGCCGCGGCGGCGGGCGAATTCGAGTTCCCGCCGATCCTGTCGCGGCTGCTCACCCGCGACGACGCCGCACCGACCGCCGAGGAGCTGACCGCGATCCACCTGCGCGCCGGTCGATTCCACGAGGCGCGCGGCGCATGGGACCGCGCACTGCGCCACACCCTGCGCGCCGGACCGGACCGCGCGGTGCGCCAACTCAAGCGCATGCTGGCGGTGCTGGAGCCGCAGGGCCGCTCGGCGGAGGCGCTGCGCTGGTTCCGCCTGCTCCCCGAAGCCGCGCGCACCCGCCCGGAGGCGCTGCTCGGCCTCGGCCTCGCCCTGGTCCAGGCCGGGCTCCCGCGCGAGGCGGCGCAGCTGCTCGACCAGGCCGACCCCGCCGCCTGGGAGGCCGCCGACCAGGTCGCCGAGCTCTCGATGATCCGCGCCATGGTGCACCGGCTGCTCGTCGAGCACGACGCCGCGGTCACCGCGGGCGAACAGGCGCTGACCCTGCTGGACGGCGCCGCGACCGCACCGAACCGGCGCTCCCTCCTGCGCGTGCTCGCCGTCGAGCAGCTCCGCGAGATCGCCTGCTGGCGCGGTGATTCCGCGCGAACCCGCAGCCTGGCCGCCGACTGCCACCGTGACCTGCTGCGCGCAGGCCACCGGCTCTCCCTGGTCCACGCCACGGGAGTGACGGCGCTGGCCGCGGCCGTGAGCGGCGACCACGCGCGCGCCGGTGCCCAGGCCGCCGTCGCGCTGCGCACCGCCGAGCAGTGCGGCTTCGGCGGCACCCACGTCGACGCCGAGGCGCACCTGGTACTCGGCCTGATCGCCGCCGAGCGCGGCGACCTCGACCGCGCCCGCACCGAGCTGCGCCGGGCCCGGGAACTCGCCGCGGCCGGAATGTTCCCGACCACCGCGCGCTGGGCCGAGCTGTCCCTCGCCCCCGCACTGGCCGAGACCGGTCACCTCGACGAGGCCCGCCTGCTCCTCGCCGATCTCGGCGACCACGCGCGCCGCACCGGTGACCCGGTACTCGCGGCCCGGCTCCTCGTCGCCGCCGCACAGGTACACCGGCACGCGGGCGAACCGGACGCCGCCCGAGCGCAGTACACCCGACTGGCCGCCGCACCCGCCCCGCCCGACGTACTCCGCGCCCGCATCCTGCTGGCCTGCGCGCTCGATGCCGACCGCGACTTCCCCGCCCTGCTGCCCCGCCTCGGCACCGACCCCGCCGACGCGGTACTGGCGGCACTGGTCCGCGCCCGGCTCGGCGACCCCGCGCGCCTCGCCGACGGCCTCCGCCGAGCCGAGCGGGCCGAACTGCACCGCACCCCGCTGGAGCTCCTGCGCGGCCACGCCCACCTGCTCACCGACACCGTCGCCGACCTGGTCACCGGCCCCGGCCCCGGCTACGTCCGCGCGCTCGCCGCCGAGCTCGCCGAATCCACGCCTGCGGCCATCCTGCTCAGCGCCCGCGAGACCCAGATCGCCCTGCTCCTCCCCGGCCGCAAGTCGCAGCCGAGCATCGCCGCCGAGCTCTACATCTCGGCCAATACGATGAAAACCCACGTCAAGCACATCTATCAGAAGCTCGGCGTGCAGACCAGGGACGAGGCGGTGGCCCGGTTGGTCGAGCTCGGCCTCGTCCCCGGCTGAGCGCTCAGGCGCCCCAGCGCGGCGCCCGCTTGTCGGCGAAGGCGCGCAGCGCCTCCCGGTGGTCGGCGGAGTGGAAACTCAACCCCTCCATGGCGATCGACGCGGTCAGCACCTGCTCCATGGACTGCCGCAGCAACAGGTTCACCGATGCCTTGGTCAGCTCCACCGCCAGCCGCGGCCCGGCCGCCAGCCGCTCGGCCATGGCGCGCGCGGCGCCCGCCAGCTCGGCGGCGGGCAGCGCGTGGTTGACCAGCCCGAGGTCGGCCGCGCGCCGCCCGGTCAGCCGGTCGCCGGTCATCAGGTACTCCTTGGCCCGGTGCGGGCCGATGAGCAGCGGCCACAGCGCGGCGCCGCCGTCGCCCGCGACGACGCCGATTCCGACGTGCGGGTCGGCGAAGGCCGCGGCCTCGTCCACGTAGACGACGTCGGCCAGCAGCGCCAGCGTGGCGCCGAGCCCGATCGCCGCGCCGTTCACCTGCGCCACCACCGGCTGCCGCACCGCCAGCACGGCCCGCACCAGGTCGATCCCGCCGCGCAGGATCACCTCGTACCCCTCGCCGGTCGGCGCCTGCTCTTCGAGCCAGCCGAGGTTGCCGCCCGCGCAGAACGCCCCGCCCGCCGGGTCGCCGGTGAGCAGCACCGCGCGCACCGCGTTCTCCCGGTGCAGCGCGGTGAAGACGTCGGCGATCTCCTCGTGCATGGCGCCGTCGACGGCATTGCGGTGCGCCGGGTTGCTGAGCGTGACGGTGGCGACCGGGCCCGCCAGCTCCAGCCGCAGCCGCTCGTAGTGGCCCGGCTCCAACCTGCGCCGGAAGGCGGCGGTGAGCGTCTCGGTGCTCGCGGTCATCAGGAAACTCCTCGGGTGTGTCCGGCCCAGTGCCCGCGGCGCAGTTCCCGCTTGAGGACCTTGCCGCCCGCGTTGCGGGGCAGTTCGTCGACGAACTCGATCGACCGGGGTCGCTTGAACCCGGCGATGTGCTCCCGGCACCAGGCCAGGAACTCGGTCGGGTCGGGGGTGCTCCCGGCCCGGGGGATCAGTACGGCGTGCACGGCCTCGCCCCACTCGGCGTGCGGGACGCCGATGACCGCGGCGTCCTCGACCTGCGGGTGCCGCACCAGCACCCGCTCGACCTCGGCCGGGTAGACGTTCTCGCCGCCGCTCACCACCATGTCCTTGGCCCGGTCCACGATGGTCAGGAAGCCGTCGTCGTCCAGCACGGCGATGTCCCCGGTCGCGTACCACCCGCCCGGCTCCAGCCCGACTCCCGGCTCGCCGGTCGGCGTCCGGTAGCCGGCGAACAGCCGCGGCCCGCGGATCACCAGCTCGCCCGGGACCCCGGTTCCCACATCGGTGCCGTCGGGGCCGCGCAGCCGGATCTCCCACTCCGGCAGCGGCTTCCCGGCCGTGCCGAGGCGGCTCGGGTCGCGGTGGTGCTCGGGCAGCAGCATGGCGACCGGGCTCTGCGCCTCGGTCATCCCGTAGACCTGCCGCAGGTCGCAGCCGAGCAGGTCGATGGCGCGCGCGACCAGGTCGGGGCCCGCGGGCGCGGTGCCGTACCAGACCTCGCGCAGCGAGCCCAGCTCCGGCGGGCTGTCGAGCGCGGCCAGCGCGTCGACCACCCGGCGCAGCGTCGCCGGGGGCAGGTGCCCGTAGTGCACGCCGCGCTCGGCGACCGCGCGGATCCACCGCTCCGGGTCGAAGGCCGCCTGCAGGTGCGTGGTGCCCCCGCTGAGCAGCGACGCCCCCAGCTCCTGCAGCCCGGCCAGGTGGAACAGCGGCGTGAACCGCAGGTGCACGTCGCCGCGGCCGAGCCCGGCCAGCTCCACCAGCCGCCCGCACCCGTGCAGGTGCGCCGCGTAGGTCAGCCCGATCACCTTCGGCAGCCCGGTGGTGCCGCTGGTGTGCAGCAGCGCGAAGGTCTCGTCGCCGGCGGGCTCCCCGGGCGGGCCGTCGGCGCGGTCCGCGCCGAGCACGGTGCGCGGCCCCGCCGGGACCACCGCCTCGGCACCGGCCGCGAACTCCGGGTCGTGCGCGATCGCGACCGGCGCGCCGACCGTGCCGAGCTCCGCGAGTTCGCCGGGGGTGAGCCGCCAGTTCAGCAGCAGCGGGTGCGCGCCCAGGTAGGAGAGCCCGAGTACGGTGACGACCAGGTCGGTGCTGTTGCGGCCGAGCACCGCCACCGGGTCGCCCGCGCCGACCCCCGCCGCCCGCCAGTAGCCGGCGGCGCGGCGGAGTTCGGCGTCGAGCGCGGCGTAGGTCAGCGCGGCGCCGCGCTCGTCGGTGAGCGCGAGCAGCTCCGGCAGCACCCTGGCCTGGTGCGCCACCACCCGGACCCAGCCTGGCACCGCCGAATCCGTCGGCACGGGAGCGATACTCACCGGGTGACCTCGGCGAAGTCGTGCCGCCGCAGCCAGTCGGTGATCCGCCCGACCGCCTCCGCGAGGTGCTCGCGCTGGTCCGGGCCCGCGTAGTAGTGCGTCGCGCCCGCGATGTCGTACCGCTCGGCCTTCGTGTTCACGAACGCCTCGTGCAGCCGCCGGGTGTGGCTCGGCGTGCAGGCGTCGTCGGCGGTGTTGCCGATGACCAGCACCGGCACCGTGACCCCCGCCGCCGCCCGCACTCCGTCGGCATTGCCGCGGTCGTAGCTCCACTGCGAGAGCCAGCCGCGCAGCGTGGTGAAGCGGGCCAGCCCGACCGGGCTCATGTTCACCACCTCGGGATCGCCCAGGTAGCAGCTGCCGGGCACGCGGTCGTTCGGGTCGACCGCCGGGTCCAGCCAGCGCGGGTCGGCCATGGTGCCGTGCACCACGAAACCGAACTCCGCCAGCGGCCGCCCCGCCGCCCGCAGCCGGGCCAGCATCGCCTCCGCCCACGCGGTGATCCGCCGGTTGCGGGCGATCTGCGCGGCCCGGTACCGCTCCAGGAACTCCGCGGAGTAGGGCGGCTGGTTCGGGTTGGCGGGGTCGTACAGGTCGAGCTCCGGGGCGCGGACCGAGGGGTCGCGCTCGTCCAGGATCGAGGCGTCCAGCCACTCGGTCAGCGTCTGGTGCCGGGAGACGTGCGCGGCCAGCAGCATGAGGCCGTCGGCGGCGGGCATGTCCAGCGCGGTGAGGTCGGGGCCGTCGCCGGAGGGGGCCGCGGTGACCGTCGGCCGCTCGGCCTGCTCCTGGTAGAAGACCGACAGCGACCCGCCGCCGCTCCACCCGGCCAGCACCACCTTCCGGTACCCCAGCTCCTCCCGGACGTGCCGCACGCAGGCGGCCAGATCCTCCGCCACCTTCTCCATCAGCAGCGCCGAGTCGTTGCCCCGGTACCGGCTGTTGCAGTAGACGACGTGGTGCCCCGCCTTGGCCAGCGCGTTCGTCATCGGGAGGTAGGCGCCGCCACCGATCGGGTGCATGAAGACGATCGCGGTCTCGGACTCGGCCGCCCCGCGCAGCAGGTGCGCCTCGAGTGCCACCGATTCGCCGGTGCCGCCGTAGGTGTCGCGGGCGGCGGAGGTGTCCGGGAAGACGACGAGGAAGGGGGTTCGGGTGTAGCGGCTCAACGCTGCTCCTCACTGATACGGCGGACTTCGGGGTTGACGGTGAGCGGGCGGCGCACATCGATCGAGAGCACCGACCAGTTCACCCGGTCGTACTCGGCGAACTTGGCGCGCGCCCTGGCCCGCGCCTTCTCCGGCGGGCCGTGGTGGATGCCCTGCGGGGCGTGCGAGATCAGCCCCGGCGGCATCTCGATGCCGAAGAGGTCGCCGCTGTGGAACAGCGCCACCTCGTCGTAGTCGGCATTGCGGTGGAACCAGGGCAGCCGCTCCACCCCCGCCCGCGACTCGGCCGGACGCGGCAGGAAGTTCAGCACCACCACCCCCTCCGACCGCAGGAAGATCTGCGCCGTCGGCGGCAGGTGCACTCCCTCGGAGAGCACCGGGTTGTAGTCGCGCAGGTTGAACTTGAACGGGAAGTAGTCGCCCTTCCACCCCGCGACGTCGAACGGATTGTGCGCGTAGAGCAGCTCCCCGGTCTCGTGCCGCCGGGTCAGCCGCACCCGCCAGGTCGGCCCCCCGTCGGTGCGCACCTCCGGCTCCGGCACGAAGGCGACCGTCGGGTCGAACGGGTGGTGCCTGCCCAGCACCCCCGCCTCCGGCACCCGGAACTCCTCGACCGACTCCAGGATCAGGAACGCCTGCTCACCCGCCTCCGGCACCTGCTGGTAGGTGACGGCCTTCGGCAGCAGGACCCAGTCACCCGGCTCGTACGGGATCGGCCCGAACTCCGTCCGGAACACCCCCGTCCCGCGGTGCACGAAGAACAACTCGTCCCCGCCGATATTGCGGGCGTGGAACGGCATCGCCGCGCTCCGCCTGCTCAGCAGGAACCGAACATCCTCGTTCTCGAAGAGCACCAGCGGCGACCCCTCCGGGTCCGTCGCGTCGGTCGGCTCCAGGTCGTCGACGAGCACATCGGTCATGGCGAAGGCGCCGGACGCCGTGTAGCGGGTCGGGTCGTTGTGCCGGTAGAGCTGCGCCTGCCTGCCGACGAAGCCGTACCGGCCGAGCTCCTCGTCCTTCAACCCGTCCAGGTCGCGGTGCACGTGGTTGGGCGTGATCCCCTTGCGGAACTGCACGAACGATTCCATGTGATCCTCTCTGACGTCGCCCGGTCAGCCCCGGACCGGGTCCGGGAGCAGCGAGCGGGCGACGATCTCCTTCATGACCTCGGTGGCGCCGCCGTAGATCGTGGTGATCCGCGCGTCCTGGTAGGCCCGGCCGATCGGGTACTCGAGCATGTAGCCGTAGCCGCCGTGCAGCTGCACGCACCGGTCGACCACGGACTTCTGCAACTCGGTCGTCCACCACTTCGCCTTGGCCGCGGACGCCGCCGAGAGCTTGTTCTCCAGGTGCGCTGCTGTGCAGCGGTCCACGTAGCTCTGCGCGATCTCCAACTCGGTGTCGATCTCGGCCAGCACGAACCTGGCGTGCTGGAACTCGCTCAGCGCCCGCCCGAACAACCGCCGCTCCCCGACGTGCTCGAGCGTCCACGCCAGCGCCGCCCGCGCCGCCGACACCGCCGTGACCGCGATCGACAGCCGCTCCTGCACCAGGCACTCCGCCAGCAGCGCGAACCCCTGCCCTTCCGCCCCGAGCAGGTTCTCGACCGGCACCTCCACCTCGGTGAAGCTCAACTCCGCCGTGTCCTGCGCGTGCAGCCCGACCTTCCGCAGTCGACGCCCCCGCTCGAACCCCGGCATGCCGCGCTCCAGCACCAGCAGGCTCAACCCGCGGTGCCGCTGCGAAGGGTCGGTCTTCACCGCCGTCACCACGATGTCGGCATTGATGCCGCTGCTGATGAAGGTCTTGGCGCCGTTCACGACGTAGCGGTCGCCGTGGCGGATCGCCGTCGTCCCGATCCCCGCCAGATCGCTGCCCGCGCCCGGCTCGGTCATGGCGACCGCGCCGATCAGCGAGCCGTCGCACATGCCGGGAAGCCAGCGTTCCTGCTGGTCGGGCGTGGCGTGGGTGAGCAGGTAGGGGAGGACGATGTCGTTGTGCAGGGTGAAGGCGAGGCCAGGGCCGTTCAGCCCGCGGCGGTGGATCTCCTCGTTCAGCACCACGTTGAACCGGAAGTCCGGCTCCCCGCCCCCGCCGAACTCCGCAGGCGCGGCCGTCCCGAGCAGGCCGGTCTCACCCGCCCTGGTGAACACCGTGCGGTCGATCATCCCGGTCTCGTCCCATTCCGCCCGGCGCGGGACGAGCTCGCGGTCCAGGAAGGCCGACACGGTGGCGCGGAAGGCCTCGTGGTCGGCGTCGAAGAGATTGCGTTCCATGGGGTTCGATGGAACTCCGGATTCGGGGGGAGCGAATCACCCCGTCAGGGTGATGCGGGTTCATGCGATCAGCGTTTGGGGCGCTGACCAGCGGATTAGTGTCCAGAGCGGGACCTGCGGTAATCTCATCGGGCACCTGGAGGACAGGTGCAGCGGGCTGTGGCGCAGCTTGGTAGCGCACTTGACTGGGGGTCAAGTGGTCGCAGGTTCAAATCCTGTCAGCCCGACATCGAAAACCCCTTCCGACCTGGATCGGAAGGGGTTTTTTCGTGTCAGGGATTCGAGCGGAAACGGCGATTTCTCACAGAAATCTCACGTTTTTGGATCGTCACCGCGTGCCCAGGCCTCCAGAACGGCCCGGTTGTCGGGCACCGTCTCGGGCCGGTCGATGTAGTGGGTCGCGGCGATCTCCCGGGTGTTGCCGAGCTGTCGGGCGGCGCGCTCGGTGTCCTCGTAGGCATGATCGACCGCGGTCGCCACGCCCTTGCGGAAGGTGCGTGGAGTGACCCAGGCGAAGTTCTCACCGCGGGCGGCGCGCCAGATCCGGCCGAAGTTGTTCGGGTTGCGCACCGACCCGTTACGCGCCGGGAACAGCAGACCGTCCGGGTTCGGCGTCCCGGCCACCTCGAGGTCCTTGGTCGCCTCGCGCACAGCCTCGACGGTGTAGTCGGGCAGCCGGATGCGCCGCCACCCGTTCTCGGTCTTCGGCGCCGGCTTGCGCACCCAGCCCCCGGCTCCGGCGCCCTTGACCTCGATCAGGGTGCCGGTCACATCGAGGTACGGCTCGGTGGCGTCGAGGTCGATGTCGTCGAGCAGCACCGCCAGCGCCTCGTGCGGGCGCATCCCAGTGCCGGTGATCAGATCGACCACCCACACCACCGTCCAGTCCCGCGCCGGCCCGCTGACATAGGCCGGGGTACCGGGAACGGCCTCTCCGCGCGCCCACGCGCGGACCTGCGCCCGAAACGCAGGCAGGCTGGCATGGTCGTGCACCTTGCCGCGGGCGCTGGTGCGGCGCCGGATGAAGGGACTGACCCCGTCGACCGGGTTGACGTCGATGACGCCGTGGCGGACGGCGATCTGCATCATCGCGCGCAGGATGATCTTGTGCTGTTTGGCCTTGCGCCGCAGTCCCAGCGCGGTGAGGCGCTTGAGGTGGCGGTTCAGCTCGCCGGAGGTGGCCTGCCAGATCTGCAGGTTGCCGAGCGAGTTCTCGATCTTGACCGTCGCCTTATTCGCGCGGCGATCGGTGGAGACGTAGATCTCGCGGCGGTAGTCCTCGATGTTGCCCTCGGTGTAGGCGTCGTCGGCCCGCAGCTCCTCCAACAGCTCCGCGGCCAGGACGATCAGCTTGGTGGTCCGAGTGATGCGCTCACGCATCGGCTGCTCACGGAAGTCCCGCATGGCCTCGGCGAGCCGGTTGCGGGCGTCATCGGCGCTGAGGCCCATCCGCTCGATCTGCTGTGCGCCGCCGGGGCCGTAGTAGCGCACCGTGGTCCGGTAGCGTCCGTTGCGTTGCCTCTTCGGCTTGGTCGGCACTCCGAACGTGCCTATCGGTTTCGGGATGCGGCCGACCATGATTGACCTCCATTCGCATCGGATGTTCACTGCTCGCGACGTGCTCGCGAGTCGACTGGTTCTGCTGGCACCGGCCAGCGGTCGCTGAGCTGTGTTGCTTGGAAACGCCACCAAAGCCGGGAAGCGGCTGCAAGAGCGAGAAAATCGCCAGAAGTTTGCTGATGTAGACAGGCTCTTCGGCTCAGTCGTGTTCACCTGAGACGAGGTCGATCTGTTCTTGTTCCCACGCCTGCAGGTCAGAGAGCCGATACCGGCGGTATCTACCCATGCGGGCATAGCGGGGCCCCCGTCCGGCGGAGGCCCACGACGCCAACGTCTTCAACGGGATCTGCAGGCGCTGGGAAACATCGCGCGAACTCAGCCACACCTCTTCGGACGCGCGTTCGCCCGCCCGGTCCGACGTTGCGTCGCCACGAGGTGGTGGTGTGGAGGGGTGGTGAGATGGTCGGTCAGGCACAGGAAGGCTCCTCGTCCTGGATCCTCCATCTGGCAGCCGTACCCATGACCATTGAACCGCACAGCAGTGTCAGCCGCCAACGTGCTCGGCACCGTTTGCGATGACAGCACTAGTGCCCAGTACTGGCTCGCGCCCCGACGAGCCGAGGTCGGTTTCCCGAGTGCGCCGCGATGCGCAGGTCATCGCGCAAACGCCTGTGAGGTCGGTCGACCCAGTGCTTGGTCACCTTGAGTAGACGACACCACATCGCTCAAAGAAGCGCACCCAGACAGCAGACCGAGTCCAGCAGTACCGCGCTGTAGGTGCACGGTCGTTATCGACCGAGTCGGGCGTTTGGGCGGTCAGGCTGTTGTTGCGGCGCGGTAGGCGGCGATGACGTCGGTGGGGATGCGGCCGCGGGCGGAGATGTCGTGGCCGTTTTCGGTGGCCCAGGCGCGGATCGCGGCGACTTCGGCGCGGTTGTCGGCATTGCGGGGTTGGGTGCTGCGGCTGCGGGGAGCCTTGCCGACGCGGCGGGCGTGCGGTGTCCACTGTTCGAGGAAGCCGCGCAGGTTACCGGCGTTGGTGTCGGAGAGGTCGATCTCGTAGGCGACGCCGTCGAGGCCGAAGGTGACGGTTTGGGTCGCGGGCGAGGTGCCGTCGTAGTCGTCTACTACGGTCACTACGACTTTGCGGGCCACCAGAGTGCTCCTTCACGTCCATCCGGCATCAAGATCGGACGAGTGTATGTGGCCGGTCCGGCGCGAGTGAATCGGCCCTGCGGGAGCGCCGGCTGTTGCCGTGGCCCGGGCGAATTCGGGTGCTGTGCTGATTCAGTGGGGGAGCTCCGGTGGGTCGAGTTCCTCGACGAGAGGCAGGCTGACACCGGACATGACCACGATGACAGCTGACCAGGTCAGGGGTTTGTCGATCCATTCACCGCGATCGGGATGCCAGTACCGCCAGTCGCCGGTGCCGTGTTTGCGGAACAGGTCGCCGTCTTGGTTGCGCACGCAGAGGATGTCAGTGGGTTCGGGGGAGTCCCAGTGCAGATCGTGCAGGGTCCGGGGGATGGTCACGTCACGACTGTGGGCCTGCGCCTGGCTGGTGTTCGAGTAGCGCGAGCAGCGGTGGATCCGCGTCGAGCCCGGGAACTGTGGCGGGTGCTGTTAGGTGGTCGAGGTGGGTGGTGTCATCTCGGCGGGGTCGAAGTCGGCGTTGCCGTGCCCGTCGGGACGGCCCTGGGCTTGTGCCCCGCACACGCGGCAGACGAGCCAGACGGTCTCGTGTGCGACAGTCTTCGTGGCGACGCCGGCCAGGGAGAAGGTGCCGAGTGGCTGTGTGGTGAAGCGGGCTTCGATGTGCAGGGCGTCGGCGGCGCAGGCAGGGCAGTGTTTGCGTCCCTGCAGGTCTTTGGCTCCCGCCGGTGCAGGCGGGATCGCTGCGGTCATCGGTGGCTCCTGCCTGTGGGTGGTTCGATTTCAGTGAGGACACCGAGGGCTCGTCCGGTGCGCAGGGCGAGGCTGCGGTCGTGGGCCAGGGGGCTGTCGGCGAAGCCGCGGCAGATCGCGCCGGTGGTGTCGAGGGTGTTGTGGCAGACGATGTGACCTTCGTAGGCCAGCGTGTCGCGCACCAGTTCGGCAACCTGAGGTTCCCCCGCTTTGTTGGAGGGGTGTGATGTTCCCCCGGTTCCTCGGAGCTGGTTTGCTTGACTCTTGGTCACGGACTCATCGAAGGAGAGTTGTTCGTGCCGAGGCGTTACCCCGAAGAGTTCCGTCGTAAAGTCCTGGACCTGGTCGCAGCAGGGCGACCAGTCGCGCAAGTAGCCGTGGACCTGAGTATCAGCGACCAGACGATCTACACCTGGCGCAAGCAGGAACTGATCGACACCGGCCAGTTACCGGGCGCGACCAGCGTCGAGCAGTCCGAGCTGACCGCGGCCAGGCGCCGCATCCGCGAGCTCGAGCACGAGGTCGCGATCCTGAAGAGGTCTCGTGAGCTGCTCAAAGAACAGGGCAACAGCCCAAAAGGCGGTACGCGGCCATAGCCACCATCGCCGAGGAGGGGTTGCCGGTGCAGGTCGCGTGCCGGCTGCTGGATGTCTCGGTGTCGGGCTTCTACCACTGGAGATCACGCCCGCCCTCCCAAAGATCGATCCGCCACGCCTGGCTCACCGACCAGATCCGCGCCGTGCACACCGCCTCCCGCGGCACCTACGGCGCACCACGCGTACACGCCGAACTCACCCTCGGTCTCGGGATCGGTGTCGGCTACAACCAGGTCGAGCTGCTGATGGCCCGAGCCGGGATCAAGGGCCTGCCCGGGGTCAAGCGCGCCCGCCCCCGGCAGCAGACACCCAGCGCTGGTGACCTGGTCAACCGGGCATTCACTCGCACGGCGCCGGACCAGCTCTGGGTCACCGACATCACCGAGCACTACACCCGGGAAGGCAAGCTCTACTGCGCGGTCGTGCTCGATACCTACTCCCGGCGGGTGGTCGGCTGGTCGATCGACTCGACCCAGACCGCGGCGCTGGTCACCAACGCCCTGGGCATGGCGATATCGAACCGCTCACCACGCCCGGGAGCCACGATCATCCACTCCGACCACGGCGTCCAATTCACCTCGTGGGCGTTCACCGAACGGGCACGCACATCCGGGCTGGTGCCCTCGATGGGGTCGATCGGCGACTGCTACGACAACGCCGTCATCGAATCCTTCTGGGGCAGAATGCAAACCGAGCTGTTGAACCGGCGACGATGGCGGACACGGATCGAGCTGGCGAACGCGATCTTCGAATACCTCGAGATCTTCCACAACCGGCGCCGCCGCCACTCCGCCCTGGGCATGCGCACCCCGATCGAATACGAGATGATCCCATCACCCATCCAACCCGTGGCCTGAAGTCCAGTATCTCGACTCCACGAAACCGGGGGAACATCAAGTGAAAGGCGGGCGTCTTCGCTGGTTGCATGAACGCGCGCCCCTAGGCAGGCGTTGAGACCCGCGATTCTGGGCGCGGCGGTCGTGGGATTTCCGCGGCGCTTGCGCTCAGGGTGCTGGCCGGGTCCTCTCAGCTGCTTGCGACTTGCTGGGTGGTCTTGCAGTGCTCGGTGCTGCGATGCTGGCCAATCTCATCGGCATGGACAACCGGGCGCAGACTGAAGCCCATCACCGGATGGACGGTCGCCGCGATCGTGAACAGGCCCTACGCGAGCGGCACGCCGCCAGCGCCGCCGAATTCGCCGAGGATTCGGCTGCGATCTGGCAGGCCGAGGTCTACGGCTGGCCGCACCCGCCGACGACTGGCACGTCTTCGGAGACGATGAAGAGCGACAGGTCTGCATCGACCTGCTCACTGGTACCTGCGGGTACCGCCGACCGAAACCACCGACGATGGACCAAACCGGTCCGATCGCGGGATGTCGCCGGCAATCTGCGGCATTCTCTCCCGGCGCCGCGGTGCTGGTCCTACGCAGCTGGTTCGGCATTCAGTTGTGGTGTGTAGGCACAACCACGGTGCATGCCGATCGACGCGTCCGGCGCTACCGGGGCCCAGGCTCAGGTGCCAAGAGTTTGCGCAGACCGCACGATCGGGAGCCGTTCCAATCGAAGCTTCAACGGAGCCTCTGCTACCGTTGCTTACTCATTGCGAAAGTCACTCGGACATCAGCGTATGGAAGCGACACGAGGGATGAGACTGCGTGAAGGTCGATCCACTGGAGCAGCCGCCGGTGGGTGAAATTGAGTCAACCGAGGCCGAGGAACTCGCCGGGGCTACGAAACAACTGAACCCCTACTCCGGCGGTGGTGGAGGATCGACGTTCGCTCATTACGTCGCCACACTCTATGTAGCCCGAATGATTCTGGGGCAGGGCTGTCTCGAAACAGATGACCTACCGGTGCGGCAAGTACATTTTCAGGTCGCGGAACACGCGGTTGATGATCTACTCGTCGTCGGCCAATCCGGCGATGACGAGATCCGGGTCATGATAGCTGCCCGGCGCGCTCCCAACTTCGTGAGGAGCCATTCCAAGACTCGAGCTCTGGTCGCATCCCTGGTCGCCGAAGCGGAGCAGACCGAAGGTCAAGATCGAACGCGTATCGCAGTCGCAGTTGCTGGCTGGACTAGCGCATACGATAGGTTGCAAGAACTTGCGGTTCTTTCGCGAGAAAATCTCATGGAAGAAGAATCTTTTTACCGGCAGATCCACACGCCCGGGCGACGGAATCAGGCTCTCCGTACTCGGTACAAGCATCTGTCCGACCTGATTAGAGACGGTCGAGCTTCGGCGCCGTCCGAGGCGGAGGTACGTCAACTTACCTGGCGACTCTTGAGACGATTATGGATAATCCAGTTCAGGGTGGAGGTCGCAAATGAGAGGGACTGGTCTGACGTCAGCAATGATTTAGAGAGATTGGTCCGTTCACCTTACTCTGGCGCCTACCTGCGAGATAAACTATTCCGGCTGTGCGCGAAATGGGATCTATTGGGTGTTGAGATCGACGAGCGCGTAGTTCGTCATCATATTGTAAATATACTCGGAGAGGGCACTCGATCTTTCAACCGTCTTCTCGCCACGCTCGACGATGCAGAAAATTTTGCGCATCGATCGGTGCGGTCGACGATTGGAAGAGCGACCGGTAACGGACTAGGCACTCGGGTTGATCGAACCGATATCGCAGCGGATCTAAAGAGAGCACTGGCGCAGGCTGGGACTGACGGTTGTGCGCTGATCGTCGCAGGCGAATCCGGTGTTGGCAAAAGTTCACTAGTACTGTCGACGGTCCGCGAGAAGATAAAGGAAGATCCCGATAACTTCGATGCCATCGTAATCAATCTTCGCCACCTAACCGACTCAACTGCAGAGATGCGGGCAGCGGTCCGAGAAGCCATCAACACCTCGCTCAAGAACTCTCCTGCGGCGATCAGGCTTATTGTGGTAGATGCGGCAGACATCTCGCTCCAACGAGGCAAGCTCTATCTCGAAGATCTGATCAACGAGGGACATGCAACCGGCGCAGGACTGGTCGCGGTTTCGGCAAGCGTAGCAGTCGAGCATGTCTACGGGCAGATAGGCAACCACTACAGGACGGTCCATACCTTCGACGTTCCTCCGCTCAGCGATTCAGAGTTGGAGTGGGTGGCTCGCGAGGTTGCACCGCTTGGTGGTCTCCTGCGCAACTTGCCGAAGCGGTCGCTGCTGCGGCGCCTGGTGGTTCTGGACCTTCTGTCGCGTGCCCGGCCTCAAATCGATGGCCTACTGACTGGCTGGACTTGCCTGCAAATCGTTTGGCGTGGGCTCGTCCGACAGCATGAGAACAGCGAGTTCGGATCGCCCGAAGGACGCGAGGAAGCGCTTCTAGCACTTGCCGAGCGAGAGCTAGGGCTATCAGGGCGCCCGCGTTCCTCAGTCCATTCATCTGTAATCGACACCCTTCGAAGAGATCATCTGATCGCCCCGTCGGACTTTTACGACCCCGAACCGCGTTTTGCGCACGACGAAGTGCGTCGCTATGCCGTCGCTCTCGTGCTCGTGCGCTCCAGAGCGATCGCCCGCACTCTCGAGGACGCCGACGTGCCGAGGTGGGCAATGCCAGCCGCGCAGCTGGCTTGCCAAGGCTGGTTGCAGCAGCCCGGGGTAGAACCCGATGCTTCGTTCAGGCAAGTCGCTCGAGACTTCGCCCATCTCGGTGCTCGGCACGGACCTAGGTGGGCCGATGTGCCAGTCGAAGCGGCGTTGGAGTCACCGCACGCGTACGAGCATCTCAAGGTTCTCCCCCTGAATGTCTCGGACAACGCAGTACTCGGGTTCGACGACATCATTCGAGTTGCCGAGCAGCACCAGACTCTCGGAAACCTCTTGGACATCGACCGCGCCGAACCGGTAGTGCGGGTTCTGCTGCAGCAGGAGAACGCCTGGCTACACGTCGAGAGCATTTTCACCTTCATCGCCGCTTGGCTGCACGCGCTGATCGTGGCTGAAACGCCAGAAGGTGATGCTACACGTCATTACTTGCGCGCCCAATTGACCTCCTACTGGCAGCAACACTATGAACCACTCGCAACAGAACACAACAGTATCGACGAACTTCCCCCCGTGAGCCGTCGGTTCCAGAGACTCCGCCGCCCACAGCGTCGACAGCGCGGAGATCTCGACTACAGACTCACGAACGAGAGGCTGATTGAGCTGTATGCCGCGCTTGGCGCGGACATTGATATGCGTGTGGAGGAAATCCTCCGCGAGATAGCGGAGCGGGCGCCTGGGTTTCTTGCGCCGGCGGTCGACTCGCCTTTGAATGCACGGGGGATTTCGCAGCACAGCATCGACCTGTTGCAGGTTCTCATGGAGCGATACTATATCGATCTAGAAACCGACAGCGGAGGTCTGCGCGAAGATGGCATTCGAGAACACTGGGGTCGGTGGTCCCCGATTGGCCCTCCGTTCGCTGCCTACTGGTACGGCGGATTCTGGCAAATATTCCAACGGGGAAATCTGGCTCGATCTGCCTCCCTGCTCAACAATATTGTAAATCATGCAGTGCGTTATCGGGTGTCAGAAATCAAAAATTCGCGGTGGGTGGAAGCATCAGATCTGGATCAATACACCTACACAATGCTCATTTCGGGCGAGCAGCGCACATATGTCGGCGATAGTGGAGTATGGAACTGGTACCGCGGCACTGCGGGCGGACCCTATCCGTGCATGAGCGCGCTGCAAGCGATGGAACGTATTCTTGATCTTCTCCTCGAAGCGGGAGCTCCCATATCGGTGATTGTTCGAACTCTCCTGATGGACTGCGAGAACCTCGCCGTGCCAGCATTGCTGCTCGGAGTTATGATCCGGCACATCGAAGTATCTCAGAACCAGATTGAGCCTTTTCTCGCGGAACCAATAATTTGGACCTTCGAATCTGGTCGCATCGCTCACGAGCACTTTGGAGCTATGTCGCCTGACAGTGGCGAACTCGCGAATTCTGAACGTCGCCGAATGTATCTACGTGACATATGTATGCGAATGGTCCTCGGTGCCGGTGAAGACCAGCGCGTCCGACTGCGTGTAGTCGGACGTCTTCTCGCTCAGCGTGGGGAGAGCCTAGGGATGGGCGCCGAGGTTGAGGCTTGGGCGGCAAACCTGGATTACGATAGGTATCGCTTTTATCGATCCGGGGGCCAAGTTGTCGTTGAGGTCGAACCTCCGGAGCATGTAGCTCGATGGCAGGCGCAGTGGCAACCGGGACTGGACCGAACCAACAGTTTATTGCGCCTCCAAAACCGTTACTCTGCTATTCATCGACTTTCAGGTGCAGATTATTCAGAACCGACAGTTGACGAAATCGCTGCAGATCTAATCCTGGCCGAAGATCTACTCGGGTCGCCCCCGCCGATGGCGTCTTCTGATCCTCGCGATTCCGCCGCCCACGTTGCGGCCGCGGCTATCGAGGCTGCAGCGAACTCGAGTGCTCCCATTACTGTGCCTGGAATGAATTTCGCCGTCAAACTTATCGTATCAATCGCCTCGGCTTTCGCGGACGGAGAAGACTGCCGGGACGAGGGATACTATTATGCACTCGGCGCCGATCGCGGCGCAGCGGCAGCGTTACCTTTGCTGCTCCTTCCTGACCTATCCAGGCATCTATCTTCTTCTGGACTTGCAATATCCGATGTACAGAATGCAGCTTCAGCGCTGACGAGGAAATCCTCCGAAGAAACGCGCCTGTATCTCGCGCGGGGGTGTGATCGCCTCTGGGTGAGCCCGTGCCACGGGAGTCCATGTCTTCATCATGTCGCGCTCAATTGGCTGATGGATACTGCGCGATCCTCCGAAATAGGGCCATGGGATTCCGAGGGGCAGAGTCGAACGATCACCCGAATTGATGCCGATTTGTTCGATCGGCTCCAGCAGCTTGCCGACGATTCGATCGACTCTGCGGCACTCGATGCAGCAATCAGAGGTTTCGGTGCAGCTGCTGCGGGAGATAATTGCGTGGCAGAATACGCTACCGCTAAACTTCTCGTTCTGCTACAGACGCAGCGGCGAGCAATGACTGCCCAGGACGACGAAGGTTACTCGGTCGATCATAATCAATACCAATCACTCGTAGCGGCGCGCGCTCTCGCTCAGGCAGCATTAGATGTAGGAGCCGTATTCGATCACATCACCGATCTTCGTGGTAACGCTCACTTATTGGCAAGCTTTCTTCAAATGTATTCGGCAGTCGGGGCCGAATCTCCAGAATTGGGAAGCCGTGTTCGGGCGACCTGGCCGGCAATCATGGACCATTGCTTAACGCTCTCAGCTGGAACGCCTGACCCCTACTCCGACTCAACTTGGGGCGATTGGGCGATAGCTGCACTGATGCCCCGACCCAGGGCATGGATGGATGGCCTGTACAACGAGATTGGGAGTCCACCGTTTGACTGGGTGGTTGCGGAAGACTTGATTGATGTGATCCCGAAATGGGTTCAAGTGGCTAGCGGTCGACGCAAGTGCGTCGACGACTTCATATCTGTTTTGCATACCCTTTCTGCTCGCCGTCAAGTTCATCTGGGTTTGGAATGGGTTCGCGAACTGTGTGTTGTGAACGGAGTGGTAAAGGTCTCCGCATCGCTTATCTTGAATGAATGGCTTATCGGTGTGAGAGGAGCGGCGGAGGTTAACGATCGTATTCCCGAATGGCAGAGCTTTGTAGACTCTTTGGTCGCAGCTGGTAATCGGTCACTTGCCGAGTATTCGAGGTAGACCGGGGTGGTGAAGTTACTGCTAGTGCACTAACTGGGATTCCTCGAAGTCCAGCATCGCCGGATTACTTCAACGAGTCGAACAGTGCTGTGGCATAACGTGCCGAGAATCAAATCTGGTCGGCAATATTTACTGCGCGGTAGGCTCGACTTGAGCCGGCCTGGTGCTACCCGCGCCTCGCAATAACGCGCGTCCGGCCGCCAGGCTCGCGTGGATCATTGGTGCAGTGATAGGGACGCTGCCTTCGCCCCTTCGTTGCACAATGCTGATGTAAGCACCTTCGGTGCGTCCATCTTTTCTGATTGCCCCGTGCACTAGAAAAGGTTTCATCTCTTCCCCCTGAGGGGGTATGTCGATGAGAATCAATGAAGATAGTTCCGAGACCGGAACTAGGTCGATTCGTAGTCCGAAAGGCGGCGGGTACACAAGTTCGTTGAGTACCTGTAGGTATCTGGCGTTGCGACCGGGATCGGCGGGGACGCCACGGATCTTCGTGATAACCTCGCCGCCTGGTACCCGCTTCGCATGGGCGCCGATGATGATCAAGCCGCCCTCCTCGCTGTTGCAGAATCGGGAGACGGACTGTGCTAGCGAGATCTTCCCTTCGAGGGTCGACAGATCATACTCATGTGATTTTGCATCAAGCCAGTTTCCCTCAGGCTGTCCCACCAGCAAATTGGCTGCATTGCCTCGTATTAAATTGGCAACGGTCGATCGATCGATCGTCGATGTAGTGAAAGCGTCACACAACTGAGTTGCATCATCTGCGACTGAATAGAGTTCTCTGGCCGACCGCCCACGCCACGCTGCTTGGATACGAATGCGCAAGAAGAGGGAGAGTGGGTCGGAGTATCTGTCGTCAACTTCAATCGAGTGCAGCGATGCGCGTTTCGCTGCTATCAGGGGATGTAGTAGCTCCCGTGTCTGGGAGATCGCTAGTTCTTCATTACCATCTTCAGGCCAGCTGACTTGCTGACTGAAAGCAAGAAAGAGGTCTCCACCCTCGGATTCGAAGCTGATATTGCCGAATGGACCGTAGTCGTGATCGAGGTAGGCGAGAGACACTGGAGAAACTAGAGCTTCCGCCTCGGCGATTTCGTAGTGCAATGAGGCCGACGCTAGCGCGTTTCGAAGATCGGCCGCCCGAATCGTAGTTAGCTCGTCTTCGATGAGGATCAGTTGACTGTCGACTCCTCCTCGACGCGTCTGGCCTCGAACTATCCACTCTTCCCGTGCGCGGGAGAAGCTGACGGATTTCATGCTTAAGCAGCATAGTCCGTTCTCCAATGAACTCGATCGGCGTAGGCGTCGCGCGCCCGCAGTGTTGCCCAGTTGACCGGCTACGCCTGTCGTCATACCCGAGCGGGACTGAGCGCGCCTGACGAGCGCTGAGTAGGTGGTTAACGTAGTCAGGGTCGAGGAGGTATTTGCCTCATCAACTGATTCATCGCGATCGTTGTTTTGATCGAACGCACCTACCAACGGCGCTGACGCCAGAATCGACTCGGCCGGATGACTCCGACCGAGCACGAAGCGATCATGATCGGGCAGCCGGACCGGCTGCCTGACCCCGCCACCTGTTCGTGCACCAGCCCCACGCTGTCTTCCCTTGGTGGTCAGAAGCTCTTCATTTTGAGGTCCTTCACCTTAAGGGGCCGAAGTTCCCTCCACTCCTTGCCGAAGCTCATTGGCCGCTGAGGGTAGCGCTTCATCCTCGCACTTCGTCGTTCCATGCCGTGATGGCTCGACCGAGGTGGCGGATCTCGGGGCCGGCCGAGACGAACCTCATACCCGCCTGGATGATGTCGCGCAGTACTCCGCCGTCTACGGGTACGCCGCCGATTCCCGCGAATTTGCCCGCGGTCTCGGCTGCGCCGATCACGCGTTGATAGGCGGCCCAGGCTTTCTCGCTTGCGTACTCGCCGGCGATTCCGATGTCGTTTGTGAGGTCGTTTGCGCCGACGAGCAGGATGTCGATTCCGTCGACGGCTGCGATCTCGTCGATGTTGTCGAGTGCAGTCTGAGATTCGATCATGGCGATGACGAGTGTCGCTGCATCGACCGCTGCGGTGGCTGTGGCGGTCGGAACTGTTCGATAGTCGAAGAACGGGAGGGCGGAGGAGATGCCTCGTTCGCCGCGGGGGGCGTAGCGAGCAGCGCACACTGCGGCTGTCGCGTCCTGCGCGCTGTCCACGTGCGGGACGATGATCCCGAGAGCGCCCCCGTCCAGGGTCGCGCCGATGTTCTCGGAGTACGCGGAGCGGACGTGGACGAGCGGCGTGATCCCCGCTGTCAGCGCGGTCAGATTTATCTGCGCGGTGGCGTCGTCGCTGATGGTGCTGTGCTCCAGATCGACGAAGATGGCGTCGAATCCAGCCGCGCGGGCCAGCATTACGATCTCGGGCGTACGCGCGAGCCGCACCGACAGCGCGGTGGCGAGTTCGCCGCGCCGGAGTACGTCGAGCACGGTATTGGGCACCTGTGGGGTATCGGCAGCAGAACGGGTCACCTGTTCTCCCTCTCGATCGTCGGCAACTGTTCCGGTATCGGCTGGTCGGACAGGACGACGTGCCACACCTGTGGGGGTGCGAGACGCTACGTGTTGTGCCGACGATGCTCTTCGGTCAGAATACGTGGAGCAACTGCCGTGTGGCGGTCGACCGTTGCGATGCAGAGCTTTTCGAGTTCAGGGCGAGGGGCGGGGTAGGCGGCGATGATGCATCTTGTCACGTGGCTTATGGGCAACAGCTACCACGCCGCAGGGTGGCGTCACGAGCTGGCCTGGGAGCGTACCGCTATGCGTCTGGACGTCCTGATCGAGGTAGCCAAGATCGCCGAGCAGGCCAAACTCGACGCCCTGTTCGTTGCCGACGGCAACGGTGTGCGGAACATGGACAGGGTCGGCCTGTTCGAGGCCAACACCCCGTCCGCAAGGCCCACCGTCTTCGATCCGGTCACTCTGATGGCCGCGATCTCTCAGCACACCAGCCACATCGGGCTGGTCGGAACGGCATCGACGACCTACGAGTCGGCCTGGGGTGTCGCACGCCGATTCGCCTCGCTGGATCACCTGTCGAACGGCCGGGCCTCCTGGAATGTCGTGACCGGGTCCAACGCGGGTGACTCGCAGAACTTCGGCATCGAAGCGCACCCCGAGCGCGGCGAGCGGTATGCGCGCGCTGAGGAATTCGTCTCGGCCTGCAAAGCACTGTGGGACAGCTGGGACGAAGACGCCTTCATCGAACGGAAGGACACCGGGCGGTTCCTCGACGCGACGAAGGTACGAACCCCCGACTTCCGTGGACGGCACGTCTCGGTCAAAGGCCCGCTGAATGTGTCCCGCTCCCCGCAGGGCCGGCCCGTGCTGTTCCACGCGGGCCAGTCCGAGGGGGGCAGGCGCTTGGCCGCACGGCACGCCGACTGCATCTTCGAGGCGGCGGCAAGCGTGGACGCTGCCCGGGAGTTTTACACCGACCTCAAGGGGCGGCGAGCCGATCTCGGGGGCGATCCCGACCACTTGAAGATCATTGTCTCTGTGGCGGTGTACATCGGCCGCACCGAGGGCGAGGCCAGAGGGCTCTACCGTGAGTTGAATTCGCTGATTAGTCCTGACCTCGGCATCGACTTCCTCGCTAAGGCGGTCTCGGAAGACCTGACCGGGTATTCGCCCGATGCTCCGATGCCGGATCTCAGCGCGCCGGTGGTCGGAGGGAACTCCATCCGGGGACAGCTCGATGCGATCGCGAAGGCCGAGCGGCTCACGGTCCGGCAGATGTACGAGCGCGTTGTGCCCACGATGGGCAATACGGCGCTGATCGGAACTGCGGTGCAGATCGCCGATGTCATGGAGGAGTGGTACACCACCGGCGCCTGCGACGGGTTCGTGCTGGGCGCGTCCATCAGCCCGTTCACGCTCCTGCTGATCCGAGACGAGCTCGTTCCCGAGCTGCAGCGGCGAGGATTGTTCCGCACCGAGTACACCGGGACGACACTTCGCGACAACCTCGGGCTACCTCCGGTCGGGAAGCCGACCCGCGCGACCTGACTGCGAAATCCTGATCTCACTGTCTTCGAACCCATCCCCTGAGTACCGCAGCGAAGGAACAGCATGTCCGCACGACTGAGAAGAATCGGCCTGATCCTCGTCGCGGTCCTGTCGGCGGCGAGCCTGACAGCGTGCTCGCAAGGCTCTCCCGGCGGAGACGGCACGCGCAGCGACACAGAGGGCACCTTGACCTGGTACACCGATGACGATGCTCAGGAAGTGGACCCTGTCGTGCGCGAGTTCACCGCGCAGACCGGCATCAAGGTGGTGCTGCTGGCCACGGAGTTCGTCGCCCAGCGGCTGATGTCGGAATCGGCCAGCGATGTCGCCACCGCCGACGTGATCTCCTTCGCCGGGGCGCCGAGTGTGCTCCAACTCGAAAGCGCTGGCTATCTCGCCAAGCTACCGGCGAGCGTGTCCGCGGCCTTGCCCGACCAGGACCCGGTCTTCGTGAGCGCGAGCGGCAACTGGTTCTCGAATCAGGCCTCGTCGTGGGGGGTGTTCTACAACACCGACCTGGTCGACGCGAGGCACGCACCGACGGACTTCCGGTCCTTCCTCGACCCCTATTGGAAGGGCAAGTTCTCGATCCCGATCTCCACCAACGACAGCTCGATCGAGGGCTATTACCAGATCGCTCAGGAGCCCTCGCTCGGCAGGGACTTCCTGACCGCTCTCGGCAAGAATGATCCGGTGATCTCCGGCAGCAGCGGCCAGGGCGTCAGCGACGTGATCGTTGGCAACCAGCTTGGCGGGATCACCAACGACAACGCGGTCTGGACCCAGATCCAGAAGGGAGCACCTCTGACCTTCGCCTACCCTTCCGGCGGGACGACGTTCTCGCAGAAATACAACGCGCTCACCACGAAGGCAACCCACCCCCGGGCCGCGGAGGAGTTCCTAAAATTCCTGGTGTCGAAGGACGCCGCGACGCTGCTGTCCGCGTCCACCGGCAAGCTGAGCACATTCCCCGGGATTCCGTCGACACCGGCCGGGCGGCCGACCATCTCCGAGGGGAAGTTCTTCCCGCTGCCCGCCCCTCAGAGCCTGGTCGACGCACAGCCCGCGATGGCACCCTTCCTGAAAGAAGCGTTCAACGAGTAGGCCCGAAGGATTGGTAGCGCGGCCGCGTCGGTCACGATGGCGCACCCGGGTCGGCCGCGTCTGGGTATGGGCCTCGACCGCGCTGCTCGTGCCGCTGATAGTGCTGCCCATGGCCTTCCTGGTCTACGGCTCCTTCCAGTCGGCGCCGCCCGGGCAGGCCGGATCCTGGACCCTGCGGAATTACGACGTCTTGTGGTCGGGCGAATTTTTCGATCTGGTGCTGAATAGTCTGTTCCTCGCTGGTGCCGTCACAGTGATCTCGCTGATACTGGGGGCGGCTCTGGCGATCGCGCTGACCCGCTGGAACGTTCCCTATGCGAGGTTCTTCGACGCGGTCACGATCACCCCGGCCTACATTCCTGCCTTCGTCGGAGCCATCGCTTGGTCGTTCTTGCTCGCGCCCCGGTCCGGCTACCTCAACGCAGTCCTGACGGCGCTGGGTCTTCCACCGATCAACATCTTCTCGTGGGGCGGAGTGACCGGCGTGCTCTCGATCTACAGCGTGCCTGTGGTCTACCTCAATCTGCGCCCGGCGCTCCAGTCGGTCAGCAGATCCGCCGAAGAGGCGGCACGGACGCTGGGATCGGGCCGGCTGCAAATCGCCCGACGGATCCTGCTACCCGCGATCCGACCGGCCATCCTGTCCGCCGCCCTGATCGTCTTCATCAACGCTCTCGCGGACTTCGCCGTCGTCGGAGTGCTCGGCGTGCGCGTCCACATCGACGTAGTCGCCTTGCGGATCGTCGAGCTCACGACCAAGGGCGTCTTCGACACCGGCCGCGCCGCGGTGCTCGGCCTGGTGCTCGCGATGTGCAGCGTCGTCGCCCTGAGCGTGATCGTGCGGGGCCTCACCCACCGCGACCTTGCTACCATCGGAGCCCGGCACAGTACAGAATCCGCCACAACCTCACGCGCGCTGAGCGCTCTCGGGTTCGCCCTGTGCCTGGGCTATGCGCTGATCACCGTCGTCCTGCCGGTCGCCGTGCTCGTGATCGGCTCGCTGCAGCCCTACCTCTCGACCACCTTCAGCTCCGGCTGGACTCTGGACAACTACGCGCTGATGGCCCGTTATCCCGGTGCGCTGCGAGCGATCACCAACAGCGTCCTGCTGTCCTTCCTTGCAGCGGGCGGCTGCGCGCTTCTCTCGGCAGTCCTGGCCTACGTCGTGGTGCGGCGTGGGGGACGATGGGGAGCGCTCGTGAACTACCTCTCGATCGCGCCGCTCGCGGTGCCGCACATGGTGTTCGCGGTCGCGCTGGTGTGGACCTGGGTGAGCACGAGTGGCCTCTTCTACGGGACCCGGTGGATACTGCTGGCTGCGTACATTGCCCTGCTCCTGCCATACTCGATGCGGGCCGCTGTGACCGCGTTCCAGCAACTCGACCCGGTCCTCGAGGACGCCGGGCGGATGTCGGGGGCGGCGCAGCGGCGGGTCATGCTCCGTATCGTGGGGCCCCTCGTTCTTCCGGGGATCCTGGCCGGTGCCACCATCGTGCTCTACCAGGCGATGAAAGAGATATCGGCCTCGCTCGTCCTCTACCCGCCCGGCGACCCCGTGATCCCGGTCGCGATCTGGAGTCTCAGTTACCAGGGGCAGTTCGCCCAGCTATTCGCGCTGTGCGTGGTCTACGTCAGCCTCATCTTCGCTCTCGTAGCCGGCGTCAGCGCACTCGCCCGTGGCCGGTACGCGAAGCCATGAGCACCGCCGAGCGAATGAGGAGAGACCTGTGCCATTGCTGACCATTCAGGACCTCGGGAAGACCTTCCGAAGCGGAGATACGGACGGCGCCGGGTTGCGCCGGCTCGACCTGGAAATCGAGCGCGGTGAACTGATCAGCCTCCTGGGCCCGAGCGGCTGCGGCAAAACGACCACCCTGCGATGCATCGCCGGTCTCGAGACGCCCGACCACGGCCGTATCGAGCTGGACGGCACCACACTTTTCGCCGCAGGCCGCGAAGCGAGGCGCCGAGAGGTGAATGTCCCGCCGGAACGGCGCGGCATCGGCATGGTCTTCCAGGACTACGCCCTCTGGCCACACATGGACGTCTTCGAGAACGTGGCATTCGGCCTACGCGGAACACGCCGATCCCGTGCCGAGATCTCCACCGATGCCGAGGTCGCGCTTCGCAGCGTGCGGTTGTGGGACCACCGAAACAAGCGAATCTCACAATTGAGCGGTGGGCAGCAGCAGCGCGTTGCCCTCGCGCGGGCGCTCGCGCCGAACCCGAAGATCGTCCTGTTCGACGAACCGCTGAGCAACCTCGACAGCCGGCTCCGAGACGACATGCGGGTTGAGATCCTGGACCTGCAACGCAAGACCGGAATGACCGCGATCTGGGTGACTCACGACCAAGACGAGGCATTGGCGATATCGACCCGGATCGTCCTCATGAACAACGGCCTGGTCGAACAGACCGGAAAGCCCAAAGAGCTGTGGAATCAACCCGCGTCCAGATTCGTCGCGGGCTTCATCGGGTCGCCAAACCAGCTGTCCGGCACGGTCGTCGCTACCCAGGACAGCTGCGGCAGAGGTCTTGCGCTTGAGGTCCACGGAGCACCACAGATCACGCTGCCCGAAGACTCGGGCTTGCAGCCGGGCGACCGTGCTTCCATCTTCATCCGGCCCGCCGCCATCACTATCTCGGACGGGTACGCCCGCGATCGGGCGAACATGTGGAAGACCTCTGTTGTGAACCAGATGTTTTATGGGGAGCACACCGTCGTCACCGTCGAGTTCGGAGATGTCGCTCTGCGCGTCCGGAGCGAATCTTTCCTTGAAACTGCGCTCGAAGATGTCGTCGTGCAAATTGACCCGTCCAGAATCCTTGTTTTTCGTCGGCACGACACCTGACTTAGCACCGCGGCCACAGCGCCCTGAAAACGTCGCCAGATGGGTGAAAGACCTGCGCGACTCGAAGCCGTCTACCATCACCCGGTCTCGACCGGAACCTGGTTCCCTGCCCGCCAACAAAGCGGGGTAGCCTCAGGGCGAACTGCGCGCTATAGCCGACCAGTGCGTTCCGTTCACCGTCGCTTGGGATCGGGTTCTTCGAAGGAGTCGGAGACATGGTTCAGGTGCCGTTCGTGTTGAGTAGTTCCCTCCATCATGAGCGGTGCCCCCGACAAAGCCGTCCATGAACACGACACGCTTCTATCTCACCAGGTGCGCACCCGAGGAAGGGTCCGGTGACGAGATCGGCGCGAGTGGCTCGCCCGTCGGTGGCTGTTCCTGCGGCACTGGCGGGCAGGTCCTGCAGGTGTAGCCGTGCCTGCGACCCGCCGCACCCGCTCCGGTCAACTCGGCCTGCGGGGCGGTCACATTCTGCGACTCGTCGTCTGCAACCCAGTGTGCTACCGCGACCGAATGTGACGCGCGACAACGAAAATCGCCGTTGGCGGAACGATCCAGTTGGAAGTTCGAAGTGTGTCTCTATGAAACCAACCGGCCTCGTTGATAACTCTGGCGGCAGGAATCTGCGGTTCGGCTACCGGTAGCTACCGATCAACTGTCATGATCGATACGCAGGTCGTTCGAGGGGGTCGTGGCTGAAGCCGGCTCTGTTCACGGTGGCTGTTTGCTGGAGGGGTGGGTGTCGGACTCGGATTGGGGTGTAGCGAAGCCGCTGTCGCTCAAAGCGTTGCACCCGTACCTGTCGGTGGTTGTACTCGAATGCACTGGAGATGACGTTGTAACGCAGTTCGCCATCCTGGAAAATTTCGTCTCGACCATGCCACGACGGCGGGCGGGGCGCTCCGTTGAGACTGTCGCCACGATCAGGTGGGGATCAGATGTCTCGGACGCGGACGTGCCCCGAGATATTCTGACAGAAAATGATTTCAGTGAATTGACGGGATTTGTACGAAGGGTTGAAACGTCGCCGAGTTGGGCTAGCGAGGAGTTGGGACTCCGCGACATCGAACATCTGCTTGTCCTGATGCTTCGGCAAGAACGATTGGTCGCAATTTACGCCGACGATGCCACTACCCAGCGTCTGCAGCGCTGGCTGAGCAAGGCGCCTCGGCCGCAGTGGAGGCGCCTACCGGCTGCTGTTCTTGAGGCGGCCCTGCTGAGTGGGGAGGTGAAAGGGCTGTGGCTGCAGGGCACTCATCGGCGCCGTTCATCGAAGCCCGACTCCAAGAACATCGTCGGGCTGGACCTGCGGGATGCACTCGATCCGGCACACGACTCATCATTTGCTCTTCGTGCAGCGCGAGCGGACCTCGAGGACAGTCCTGAGCGGACTGCATTCAAGGGCAAGGTGGGAACCACACCGGCGAATTCTGCGGTCTGGTCGTCCGAGCGCACCGCATCCTTTCATCAGTATGTCCGGGCAGTCTCCGAATTGTTGACTCTGATCAGGAAGGTGATGACAGAGGGGTCGACGGTTGTGACCTCCCTGCCGATCCTTGCCCGCGAAACCCTGGATGCCTCTGCGGTGCGAGACGCGTACGCGGTCACGGTCTTCACGCCCGAGGGAATAGCGAGTCTCGCGCAGGCCGACATCGCGCGCACGGCCGAGGCTGAGTTGATCCAGCATGCGATCCATGACGTGGTGGGTGACCCGAGCTCGCCGGCTTTCCAGCTCGAAGTGGGTATCGGTGGCGCGATCGGGGGCACGCTCGGGGTCACACCGGTGGAAATCGATGGTCGCTTCCGCCTCGACATCGGCATTCGTGGCACGCCCAGCGATGTCTCGCGGGTAACACCTGTACGTGACGCACTGAGCAGTGGGGATTCGGTTACCATCTACTACCGGTCGGGCCATGCATTCGTCAACAACACATTTTATACCGCTCCCATCACGACTGCACGCTTCTCGAATTGGAGTTTCGAGGACTTCGGCGGCTATCGAATCGACCGGGAGAAGCCGGAAGTCAGGGGTGATCAAGCTATTCACGACAGTATCGGACTGGACGGCGACACGTCACTGTTCGCCTGGGTGCTGCATCACTACGGCGACGGATGGCTGATCTGTGACGACGGATCGGGCGAAGTCGCCGACTTCTTGCATATCGCTGATGATGGCGTTCTCACATTCATTCATGTGAAGGCGACCGACAATGTCAGTCCGTTACGTCGTATTGCTGTCGTCCCCTATGAAGTAGTTGTCAGTCAAGCGGTCAAAAACTCGGTTTATGCCGATGCGGAATTACTTGCGAAAAGATTGCAGGTGCCTCGTATCGCGCGGCCTGCCGCGTGGATCGAAGGCCAGCGCGCGCCAGACCGTAGTGAGTTCTTGGAAGTTCTCGCTTCGCGCGATGCGACCGATCGAACCGAGGTGGTCGTGATTCAGCCGCACGTGAGCGAGCAGAGCTATTGGCGTGTCCGACGTTCGAATAATTCCCCCCCGTCTAACGAGCTCCTGCGGCTCTACTTGCTAGAGCGGCTTCTGACCAGCGCGCGGTCCAATGTGGTGGCCTCGTGCGACGAGTTCACGGTCGTCGGCAGCGCGGTATGAGATCGGACAGTCAGTTTGTGCGTCGTCGCCCGCGGTCGCGAGGGCTCATCGTCCTCCACACCGTGGCGGCACCGTCCTCAGCGGGCGCACAACCGACCGGCACCATCGGCCTCCGAACTCGCGCCCCAACCTCTCTGATCCATACTCAATGCTCCACATCGCGCTGCGCACGACGATGCACCTGAGCTTATCGTGTCGGTGAAGGCCGCGGCCGCACTGTGCGGAGCAGAATGAGCAGATGTTCGGTCACGGCGATGAGTTGCAGACGGCGGGCGAGGTCTTTGCTCGCGCCCTGCCCATCACAGAGGAACTCGCGGTCGCGGCCGAGGCGGTGCTGGCTGCGGTGGAGGCCGAACTGGAGCAGACCGAGACCGCAGCGGAGCTGCTGCGCGCCCAGGACGGCGGCCGCGACACCGAGACGGCGGAAGTGTTCCGCCGGGGTGCGGTGAAGGCGCTGGCCGCTGATCGGAGCCGGTGGCGCCGGATCGTGAACACGCTGCGGCAGCAGCCTGAGCCCGGATTCGACCCGAATGCGGGGCGGGCCGATTTTCGAGGGGCGGAAACCGGATCGGATCTCCGGGCCCGGCTCGGGTCCACCGACGGAGAGCGGGAGAACCTATGACTTCGCGCGGGCAGGTCCGGGTCTGGCACGTCGACGACGGCTGGGGAGCCATCGACTCACCGGCGACGCCGGGAGGCTGCTGGGCCTCGTTCTCCGCGGTGCGTACCAGGCGGCTCCACTTCGAGGCCAGCGAAGCGGTGGAGTTCGAATGGGAACTGGCGGACCAGGACGGCTACCGCTTCCGGGCTACCCGGGCATGGCCGGCGGGGGCGCAACCCACCAATGAGCCCGGCTCGCGGAGCCCGGCCGACGAGCGCCACTTCCGAGGAACGTTCTGGGACATCGATCCCGACGGGACGATCCATCGAGAGGATGGCCGATGATCGGACACCGGCCCGGCGTGGCGCTGGCGGGCGTCGTGGTCGCGGTGGGCCTGACCGTCGCGGGCTGCGCGGAGCCCGGCCCGGACACTTCGCCGTCGGTATCGGCTCCTGCGGTTCCGTCTGTCATCGAGCTCGACGCTGTGCTGGCGCGCGCGATGAGCGCGTCGGTCGAGGAGCGGTGCGGTGCGATCGAAGGCGACGGCACCGACTACGAGCTGATCGACCGGCACCCGAAGGTGCCGGTCTTCGCCCACACCGTGGTCGCGGTCCGACTCAAGAGCTCCTCACGGGTGTGGGGCCGGGTGCAGACCACCATCGACGGCGACCCGCTTCCGGCCCCGGGGGAAGTCCCTTTCGTCTTCGAAGGGACGTCCTGGAAGGTCCAGCGAGACTGGATCTGCGCGATGGTCGCCGCACTGGGGCATTCCTCCCGGGACTGCTGACCCGCTCGCTCGCGGTGGCGCCGGTGCGGTGGGATCCCATTGACTCGAGCCCCGGTCGCCTGGTGTGCCGCCTGCTGCCGGATCCGGTAGCCAACTATTTGCTATGAAGGACAGTTGTCGGCGTGGCGGCTGTTCGACACGCCGTGGGAGAGCCCTGTCGTGAGCGGACGAACGCAAGCCGGTTGGACCGCCTGCGCTGACTGCCCGTCCTACGGAGGTGTGGTGACGTATCGGAGGAGCTGCCGGATCGTCTCACCAAATTCTCACATTTTTGATGGGATTCAGTCGGCCTTCTTGGGAAGTGATGGGATCGATGGTGGAGGCGAAAACCGCTAAATGACAATCTTTTTGGGACGATTTGAGACTGCTTCGGAAAACTGGAACCCGTGTCAAGTGGTCGCAGGTTCAAATCCTGTCAGCCCGACATCGAAAACCCCTTCCGACCTGGATCGGAAGGGGTTTTCTCGTTTCGCGACACGCCGGGAGATTCGAGCCAAGCCGGTCAAAATCTCATACCGCGGTCCCACGCCTCCAGAACATTCCGGTCGGCACCGTCGCGGGCCGATCGATGTCGTGGATGACCGCGGCCTCGCGGTTGTTGCCGAGCTGGCGGGCTGCGCGCTCGGGACTTTCGTGTGTATGGTCGACCGCGGTCGCCACACTTTTGCGGAATCTGCGGGGTGACCCAGGCGAAGTTCTTCCCGCGGGCCGTGCGCCAGATCCAGCTGAAGTTGTCCGGGTTGTGCACCGACCCGTCACGAGTCGAGAAACAGCAGCCTTGTCGGGTTCGGCCTTCCGACGACTTCGAGGTTGTTGATCGCAACGCGCAGCGACTCCGCGGTGTAGTCGACCAGTGCCGCTGTCGTCTCGTGCGATCGAATCCTCGTGCCAGTGTTCAGGTCGACCGCCTACACCCTCGTCCAGTCCCGCGCCGGTTCGCTCGCGCAGGCCGGCGTGTGCTGCGCAGTCGGATCATAGGTAGCTGAGCGATTGCCTGAGTAGTAAAGACTGCGGGATCGAGTAATTGGCTACTCTTGCCGCGCCGAGTAGCGGAGAAGACGCTGAGAAGTCCTACACAGGTGAGCAAAGGTCGACCCTGGAGTTCGGTCGAGCACGAGACCGACAGGAATTCGCACCACAGCTGTGCGCCGCAGTTTCCGGCGGCGGGCCGACCCGTGGTATCGCCTGTTCCGACCGGCGTACAGGGAGGCCGAGATGACCACAGCGGAGGATGCGGACCGGGGACGCGGGACCGAAGTGCGATTGCACGGAATCGGTGACCACGCGACGTACAGCGCGCTGGGAAAACCGCGGTATCGGGAGGTGATCGACAGCCGCGTCTGGATTGGGGAAGTTCCAATGCTTCCGCCGCACAAGCTGCGTCTGGTCAACTGGAGCCGGGCGAACCGGCAGCTTACCCGCAATATCGGGTGGTACCTCGCATTTCCGGCCACGCTGGTGAACGTGGCGGGCTACATGGAGCCTCCCAAAGGTCGAATCCGCACGGTCCTACGCCTCGCGGTTGGCACGGCGAGTGTGTGCCTGACTGTGGTGATGGCGGCGTGGATCTGTGCGATCATCGAATCCGGGTGGCAGGCGATCGACGGTGCTGATGACCGGCTCACCCGGATCCTGCTGCAGTTCTCGGGGCCCGCGATTCTGATCACCGTTATTCTGTACCGGCTCGCCAACGGCCGGGTTTTGGTGGATCGAGGCGGAATTCTGATCTCTTTGATCAGCATCGGGTCTCTGGTCGGTGTCGGGATTTTTGCCGCGCGCAGGCCGGCGTCCACGACAGCGGGCGACGGGTCCCCTGTGCTGCTGGTCTACGACGAGGTATCGAACGCGATCGATCCCATGACGCCGATCGTCGTCATTACCTCGGTGATCGTCTGTGTCATCGCCATCGTCCTCGCGCTGCTCGCTTTCATTCCGGTCTTCAATGCTCGTGCCCCGCTGGCCGGTGCCGCACTCCTGCTGGTCCTGGCGATTTCCATCCTCCACGCTGGTGCTTCCATAGTTCGCCTGGTGATAGCGAACGTCCTGCAGTTCTTCTCGTGGGGTGACTCGCGCCGCGACGGCGAGTATCCCGAGATCTTGCCCACGATGCTGCCGGTTCCCGACGACGTGGATTTGGACGACAGCACTACCGAACTGAGTAACGTGCTGCGCATAGATTTCATCCCGGCCTTTTTTCTCGTCGCAGCAGTGGTCTTCGGCGTGGTGGCCTACGCAATGGCACAGCGCCACCAGAAAGCTGAGCAGGAAAAGCCTGAACAGGCGGTGCGGGATGACGCGGGAGCGAAGGCTGCCAAGGATTGCGCCCGCGAAGCGCGAGCGCACTACATGGTGACCAGCATCCCCAAATTCCTGCCCTGGGTGGCGCTATGCGCTATTCCGGTGACGGTCGCGTGCTGGGCCGGGCTGGCGGTGCTCCTCACCGCGTTGAGCCCGTGGTGTCTGCGGCAGGTCGTCCTCGCACTCAACGTCCTCGGAGCGGTTCTGGTGATCATGATCCTGGCGCGGCGGCCCGAGCGGTGGGCCGATGAAATCCGGCGTACTTTTGCCGCTATCGCCGACATCGCCGGATTCTGGTCACCAGATCTGCATCCACTCGCCGGTGCGTCCTACCGGCGAGCCCTGCTGGCCGGACTGCGGCAGGCCGTCACAGACCTTCAATTTCGCTACCCCGACGAGGTCATCGCTTTGGTCGGGCACAGTCAGGGCTCGGTGGTCTGCGCATGGTTCGTGCGGGGAGCGCACTGGGAGGAGCGCCGGGCCGAAGCCAGGTCCGATCGTCGCGCTCTGAAGGACGGTCTCCACGCTATGGACCGCACTCGGTCGGACCGGATCGCGCTGTTCACCTGCGGGTCGCCACTCGAATCCCTGTACGCGACCTGCTTCCCCCTGCACTTCGGGACAGAATTTTTCGAACGCACCCGAAAGATGACCTACAACGGCAATAGCTGGTGGAACTTCTGGCGGCTGACCGACCCCATCGGTACTGCTCTGCCGGACGTACACAACACTCGGGTGGGCGACAAAGAAGGTATCGAGGCCAAGGGGCACGGCGAGTACTGGAAGGAGGAAGCGATGCGGAAAAAGATCGCCGCATTCCTGGAGAAGCGTCCGATCAGGACAGCCGGGCGCGGGCGGGCCTGTGATTCTCGACCTTGCCCGCAAGTCGGCAATTCTGTTCAGACGGTCTTGTTGGCGTCGACGAGTCGGAATTCGCAGGGAAAGTTGAACACGACCTCCTGATCGAACGCGGCGTCGTCGGCCGCTCGGACGATCCGGGTGCGGCGCGACCACCGCTCCCGTGTGCTTGCCAAAGTCGGCGGGGTACAGCCGGGGGCCGGGCAGCCTACGGGTTCGGGCACGACGTCGGGCTAGGCCATGTTGGTGAGGAGGGCTGTGGAGTCGCTGCGGCCCGTGACGGCGTCGAACCAGGTTCGCAGGTAGATGCGCTGCAGTGTCCAGGGTTAGATGGCCGGCCTGAGCGACTGCGCTGAAATGGGGTCGGCGGGCACCCCTACCATCCGCGTCGACGGCAACTCCTTCTTCGGCCGGCCCTGTCCCGCGTGCCCGACGGCCCGCAGGTGGTCGTCATCTACGAGGCGGTGCACACCCTGGTCGACTACCAGCGCGGGTGCCGGAATGGCCTCGGTCAGATCCAGAGCGGATCGCCATACACCACACCCATGTCGCTGATCTCGTTGGTGTAGACCTGCATCATCGTGTACTGCCGGATGACCGCCGGACCGACGCACCCGTTGATGACCAGGTGGATATCGCGCATGTTGATCCGCGCGGAGGCGCCAGGGACCACGTCCTTCTTGGCGAGCTGCACCTCGGCGACCTTGCCTGGTGTCACCGAGACCGAGGCGTTGAGGCCGAGGTCGGTCAAGTCGGGGTCGCCGTCGTAGTCGGGGCCGATGCCGAAGCCCAGCCCCTGCAGGTCCACCGCGCACCCGACGTGGTAGCCGACGCTCAGCGACCCCGACGCCGGCGACTGCGTGTACGACGATCCGCTGATGTACACCTCGCGCACCGTGCCCGCGGCGTTGAGCGGGGGCACCTTGTTGATGCTCTCGCCGGTCGAGCCGACGACGAAGGTCGGTCCGTCCGGCGATTCGAAGGTCAGCTCGTGCGGGGCCAGGTTCACCACCTCGGCGGCGGCCGAGGGGGCGAACGCGGTGGCGAACGCGGCGGCGACGACGGGCACCGAGCAAGACAGGACGAGCTTGGTGAGGATGGATGGCATGGCGCGATGGTAGCCGTGGGAGGCGTCGGGCAAACGCGGACACGACCGGAGGGGCGGGGTATAAAACCGCAAGTAAAGCAAGGTTTTGCGAGTGCATTCCGGGTATCGGGAAAGACCTCGGCAAACGTGACGCGGGTCGGTGCGGCGCGGGCGGCGGCCGTGGATCAGCTAAGCCGGGCGAGCACCGCCGCGTGCGCGATCGTGGCGAGCTTGGCGGCGATGCCGGGACGGGTGCGCAGCCGCGGGTGCTGGGAGATGTCGGTGAGCACGCCGATGGCGGCGAGTGCGAGGGCGCGCGCGTCCTCGGCGGCGAGGTCTGCGGTGTGGGCGAGGATCGCCTGGGCCCATTCGGCGACGTATTCGCGCTGGGTCTCGCGCAGCGCGGTCTGCTCCTCCGCGGGCAGGTAGAGCAGGTCGGCGGCGAGGATGCGCATGATCCGGCCGTGCATGCCGAGCGTCTGCCGGATGTAGCCCGCGATCAGCGCGTCCAGCACCCGGTCGGAATCGGTGACGGCGGCCAGGTCTTCGGCGGTGACGTAGAGCAGCCCCTCGGCGCCGCGGTGCAGGATATTGCGCAGCACCTCGGTCTTGCTGGTGGCGTACTGATAGAGGGTGCTCACCGACATCTCCGCGCCGGCGGCGATGTCGTCGATGGGGGTGTCGTAGAAGCCGCGCTCGTCGAAGAGCACGGTGGCCGCCGCCAGGATCCGCTCGCGGCGGCCTGCGGGGAGCCGCGGGGCGGGGGCGGGCGGGGGTGGTTCGGTAGCGGCGGGCAGCTCGCAGGCGGCAATGGCGCGGGCTACGGCGGACTGGAGTTCGCGCAGCCGCTCCGGGGCGAGGGTGCCGCGGATGCCGCTGGTGTTGGAGTACATGGTGAGCACGGCGAAGCCGAGCAGTTCGGCGTCGTCGGCCGCGAGTTCGGGGCGGATGCCGCGGATGGCGCCTGCGATCCGGGCGGTGACCTGGGTGAAGTTCTCCTCGAAGACGGCGCGCTGTGCCGGTTCCAGGTGCCGTTGCTCGCGCCGCCACAGGGTGGCCTCGTCGTGGTAGGCGGTGAGGTCGCCGAGGCCGTCGAGGAGCAGGTCGAAGCGCTGCTGCGGGCCGGCGGCCTCGGCGTCGGCGCGGGCGGCGAGCTCGTCGACCATGGCCACCTGCCGGGTGAGCGCCGCGACCAGGATGGCGTTCTTGCCCTTGAAGTGCCGGTACACCGCGGGACCGGTGAGCCCTACCGCGGCGCCGATCTGGTCGATGCCGACGTTCTGGTAGCCGAGGGTGCGGAAGAGTTCGCCCGCGGCGGCGGCGATCTGGTCGGCGCGGCGGCCGCGGCGGGCGGTCGGGCGCGCCGGAGTCGCTTCGGCGGAGGTGGTCATCGGCGCTGTCCGGTCGGCTCGGTCATCGCTCCAGTTTCGCATTCGCCGGGCGCGGCGGAGGGGAGTGTCGAGCGGGGCGGTGTCAGCATGGCGTGGCCGAGGAGCCGCAACTCCGCGCGGATGTTCGGGCGGGTGCGGATGCGCCGGGTCTGGGAGAGGTCGGTGACGACGCCGATCACCGCGAGCGCCACCGCATGCGCCTCGGCGGACGGGTGGCCGGGGTGGCGGGCGCGGACGGCCTCGACCCACTCGGCGACGTATTCGCGCTGCGCGGCGCGGAGCGCCTGCCGGACGTGCTCGTCGAGGTAGACGGCGTCGGTGGCGAGGATGCGCATGGTGCGCCCGTGCATGCCGAGCGCCTGGTCGACGTAGGTGCCGACCAGGGTGTCGAGGACGTCGGGTGTCTGCGCGAGCGCTTCGGCGGTGACGTAGAGCAGCCCCTCCGCGCCGCGTTCGAGGACGGCTCGCAGGATCTGCGTCTTGGTCGGGAAGCTCTGGTAGAGCGTCGCTCCGGAGATCCCGGCGGCGCGGGCGATGTCGTCGACGCGGACATCGTGGAAACCGCGGTCGTTGAACAGCGCCGCCGCCGCCGCGATGACGCGTTCCCTGCGCCCGGCCGGGATGCGCTCGGACTGCGGCGGCGGCGCGGCTGCTACGGCGCTCTCGGGCAGGGCGCACCACGCGATCGCGCGGGCGATGGCGCCCTGGGCGGCGCCGAGCCGCGCGTCGTCCAGGCCGGCGCGGATCTCGGGGGTGTTGCCGTAGAGCGAGAGCAGGGCCAGGGAGAGCAGTTCCAGGGCGCCGTCGCCGAGTTCGGGGCGGGCGGCGGCGAGGGTGGAGCGGGTGTGGCGCTGCACCGTTCCGAAGGCCGCCCGGAACTGCTCGCGCTCGGCCGGGCGCAGGTGCCTGCGCTCGCGCCGCCACAGCATGGCCTCGTCGCGGTGCACGGCGTGGTTCTCCAGGTCGGTGAGGAGACCGGCCAGGCGCCGCTCGGGCGGGGCCGTGCCCTCCGCGGCCCGGCGGGCCATGTCCTGCACGAGTTCGACCTGCCCGATCAGCGTGCGCACCAGGATGTCGTGCTTGCCCGCGAAGTGCCGATACACGGCGGGGCCGGTGAGCCCGACCGCGGCGCCGATCTCGTCCACGCTCACGTTCTGGTACCCGGCGTCGCGGAACAGGTACGCGGCCGCCCGCATGATCTGATCACTACGTCGCGTCATGAAGCCCCCTTGTTTCGTAGCGAAGACTAACACAAAGCTCTATTTAGCCATTTGAGTGCCGCTATTGACGGGGACGTCTATCGAAGTTTACATTCACTCAAGAGACTTGGATCACAGCTAGCGAGGAGCCTCGACATGTACCCCGGCCGACTCGTCTCCGAGCACCCCGACCGACCGGCGATCATCATGGCCGCCACCCGCGAGACGCTCACCTACCGGCAACTGGACGAGCGGGCCAACCGGCTCGCGCACCACTTCCGCGCCATCGGCCTGCGCCGCACCGACCCGATCGCGATCTTCACCGAGAACCACCTCGAGCTGATCGTGACCATGGCCGCCGCCGAGCGCACCGGCCTGTACTACACGCCGGTCAACTCGTTCCTCTCCGGCGAGGAGGCGGCCTACATCGTCCGCGACTGCGGTGCGAAGGTGGTGATCAGCAGCACCGCCAAGGCGGAGGTGGCGCGCAGGCTCCCCGAGCTGTGCCCGGCCGTCGAGCACTGGCTCATGGTGGACGGCGCCGAGCCGCCCTTCCAGGACTTCGCGACGGTGCTCGCCGACCGGCCGGTCACGCCGGTCGAGCGGGAACGGCTCGGTACGCCGATGTTCTACTCCTCCGGCACCACCGGGCGGCCCAAGGCGGTCAAGCGGCAGCTGCCCGATGTCGCGCCCGACACCCAGCTCGGCATCGAGGAGATGGGCAAACGGCTCTTCCACATGCGCGAGGGCATGGTCTTCCTCTCCCCGGCGCCGCTCTACCACTCCGGCCCGCAGTCCACGATCTCCATCGGACTGCGGCTCGGCGCGACGCACATCGTGATGGAGCGGTTCGACGCCGAGGCGTTCCTCGCGCTGATCGAGGAGTTCCGGGTCACGCACACGATGGTGGTGCCGACCATGTTCTCCCGGCTGCTCAAGCTGCCCGCCGAGGTCCGCGAGCGCTACGACCACTCCTCGCTCGAGGTGGCGGTGCACGGCGCGGCGCCGTGCCCGCGCGCGGTGAAGGAGGACATGTTCGCCTGGTGGGGGCCGGTGATCTACGAGTACTACGGCGGGACCGAGGCCAACGGCACCTGCGGCTGCACGCCGGAGGAGTGGCTGGCGCACCCGGGCACCGTCGGCCGCGCCTTCTTCGGCGAGATCGCCATCCTGGACGACGACGGCAACCCGCAGCCCGCGGGCACGCCCGGCACCATCTGGTTCCGCGGCGGCAACAGCTCCTTCGAGTATCTCAACGACGCCGAGAAGACCGCGGAGGCCAGGGATCCCAGCGGGACCATGTCCAAGATCGGCGATATCGGGTACCTGGACGAGGACGGCTACCTGTTCCTCACCGACCGGCAGGCCTTCGTGATCATCTCCGGTGGGGTGAACATCTACCCGCAGGAGATCGAGAACCTGCTCGTCACGCATCCCGAGGTCATGGACGCCGCGGTGTTCGGCGTGCCCGACGAGGATTTCGGGGAGGCGGTGCAGGCGGTGATCCAGCCGCTCGATCCCGACGGGGCTTCGCCGGAACTCGCCGAACGGCTGCGCGCCTTCTGTCAGGAGCACCTGGCCCGCTTCAAGTGCCCGCGGTCGTTCGATTTCATCGAGGAGATGCCGCGGTTGCCCACGGGGAAGTTGTACAAGCGGACGCTGCGGGACGAATATTGGCCGCAGCCGCGCCAGTGATGCCGCTCAGTGATGCATTTGAGCTATGACTGGGGGCAGTCGGTAACCGAGTCGGTGCAGTGTCAGAACAGCGGCCTCGGCTCCCCAGAATGCCCACTGAGCCTCCGAGCGGCGAAGCAGCAGGTTCAGCATGGCCCCCATTCGCCGAAAAGCGACGTAGACGTGGGGCAATTGAGCCACTGGATCGCGCGTGGCGAGATCCTGGCGAATCCGGAGTGTGCCCCGTGCAGCAGCCAGCCCTTGCTCGCGCCGGCCGAGGTCGTACAGGTTCTCCGCATGGTTGCCCAGGGCCATGGCGACGTCCGTGAGGTAGGGGTCGGGGCGCGACTTCGCCAGGAGTCTGTACATGTCCAATGCGGCGGAGGAGTCGGCGAGCCGCTCCTCGAGCCGGCCGACAGTGCCGAGCCGGACAGCGCGATTGTGCAGGCACATCGCCATGTCTGGAAGGTAGAGGGCGGGATCGAGTGCGTGCAGTTCGCGGCAGAGCCGGACCGCCTCTTCGATCGTTCCGAGTGCCTCGTGCTGCATGTCGTCCTCGCCCAACCGTACGGCGTGGTTGCTGAGAGCTCTGACCAGCATCTGCCGCGTAGCGGGCGAACCCTCGGTATCCAGTCGGCGTGATATGTGCAGCGCCTCCGTCGACGCCTCCCGAGCCCGCGCGCTGTATCCGAGGTTTGCCTGGATGTTCGACAGAGTGACGAGACTGAGCCGGAGCTGCGGAAGTACTGCATCCGGATCCTCCTCCGCGGCGTCCCGCCGGATCTGCACCGACGCTTCGGCAGGTCCGAGCGCTGACGCGAAGAGGCAGCGAGCGCCGAGTGCTTCCGCCAGGTTCAGCAGGCTCATGGCGAGGTCGTTCCGCGCCCTTCCAGGCTTGCCCTCGTCCAGAGTGAGGTGTAGCGCGACAGCGGCTCGGGCGGCGTCGGCCGCTTCTGCCCATCGACCCACATTGAGCAGCCGTTGTGCCCGATTGTTGACGACCATGGCGATTGCATCCATGTTCTCCACCTGCAGCGCGAACGGCATGAGCCGATAGGTGGCGAGCGCGTGATCCACCACTGCCAGACCCTGCTCCCAGCGCCCCAACAATCCGAGCGCCAACTGAACGAGATTGAGGCTCTCGAGCGCGGCCGGGCACCTCGCCGGCTGCTCGATCGCCAGCTCGCTTCTGATCTGGAACGCTTCGGCGGCTGCGGCCAGGGCTTCCGTGCTCGGGCCGAGGGGCAACAGCCGATTCGCGAGTTCGTTCAGGCTGTACGCCAGCAAGGTGCGTTGGTCGTCCGCTCGCTGCGCGGCGTTCCGCGTGCGCGTCGCCACGATGCGAGCGAGCTTGACAGCGGTGGACGCGAGAGCGACGGTCCGAGTCGGTAGGACGAGTTGATAGGAGAGCAGTGTGCCGAGCTCGGTGCTCGCATCGTCGATCACTCGGTGCAAGGCCGTCAAAAGAGGGTCGGGCTCTTCGGTTCGGGTGACGACTTCGATCGCAGCCACCATCAACGTCTCCCGATGCTGCACGCACCAGCCCGTCAGCCGCTCGCTCGCGAAGGCGAGGTCGGGGTGGGTCGCCGCACGGGTGCAGACAGTCAGAAAATGGACGGCAGCCGGATGGTCGGCGATAGCGGCTACCACCGCGGACAGCACACACGAACGATCGCGATCGCTCATGATCGATCCGACCAGCCGCTCCGCCAACCGGTCGGGTGCCAAACCGCCGAACAGGCCGGGACCGGCGCCCGGGTACACGCTGATCAACCAGCTGCGCAGCCTCGTGCGCACGAGTAGAGGCTGATCGATCAGTTCGGGAATCACGCTCAGCACAGAATCGAGGTCGTCCACGGTGACCGGTCCCGACACCACGCAGGCTGCGACGAGGTCATCGAGCAGTGCGCTGCCCAGATTCTCCAGCCGCTGTCCACGAGCCGTGTATTCCCAGTATCGCCGCTCGTGGCGGAGCACCCGCTCCTCGACTGCGCGGCTTCCGATGACACCGGGGGCGGGTGTCAGCCCCGCGTCGAGTAGATCTGCCAGCGCCGCCATCTGGACGGCGAGTACGGTTGCGCCGTCGCCCGGATCCCGCACGACCGGCCGGTCGAGGATGTGGGTGCCGAGGTCCTGCCAGTCGCACTTGGGCCCGAACTGCAACGCTTCCATCGCCGCGGCGAAGGCGGTCACTGCGGCGCGATAGGTCGATGTGCGCGCCTCCGGCGACTGGTCGAGTGGCGTGAGCTCGCTGACCCGAGCGGTGTCGATGACGTCGGCGGCCGCGTCGCTCTTCGCGGCGAGCTCCTGCCACCACGGGCCGGCGGTGCGCGCCGTCAACAACACCTTGATGGTGCACGACGCCGGGGAATGGATCAGTTCTTCGCAGAGCGCGGCGATCTGCTCCACTTCCCCTTCGGCGTAGTCGACGATGATCAGTAGCTTCGATCTGACCGCACGGACGATGCGGAGATCCGCTTGTTCGCTGCCGCGTTTCAGCCAGAGCACCGCCCATCCCCGCCGGGCCATGCGAGCACCGAAATGGCGGGCAAGCCTGGTCTTGCCCTGTCCGCCGCGACCGTGCATCAACCATGCGGGCACGTGCGGCTCGTCGGCCCAGGCCGTCAGCTCCGCGAGAAGTCCTTCTCGTCCGGGCCGGAACGGCACAGTCGCATGGCGCGCGGTGAGCAGGGCCGCGGGCGTGCGGGCGACGCTCGAAGCGTGGTCGACGGCCAGCGAATCATGGAGTTGCTGGAGTTCAGCGGCCTCGCAGCGCAGTGCCTGGGCACCGGCGTATCGTTCGAGCGTCGCCGTGAAGTCCGGGTCCGCGAGCAGCAGATAGGAAGGAACCACCACGAGCGCTGCGTGACCCCGGTGGGCGGGATCGGCGCACACGACGCCCATCAGCAGCTCGCCCGAGTGGACTGCCGCCCCCGACATCCCGGACCACGGGGAAGGACGCAGATCATCGGGAGGGTGGTTGTCGAGTTTGACGATGTATCGGTCCGCGACATAGCCGTCGCCCGGATTCAAGGATCCGGTCACCTGCTCGATCTCGGTGGATGCGTCCGATGGCCGGGCGAATTTGGGCAGGCCCCAGCTCTGGCAGGGGAGCCCGGGCTGCTGGGTAACGGTGCGACCCCACGTCAGCGAGGAAAGCGCAGGCGGTTCCCATGCCGGGTCGGAAATGTGGACGAGGGCAGCGTCGGTGCGCCCATCGGGGCTGCCGCGCCAGACGATTTCGGCGCGGTAGGTGGTGGGAGAGCCCGGGACGAACACCGATACCGCGGCCTCCGCATGCTCCGCGAGGTGAGCGGAGGTCACTACGAGTCGGGGAGCCAGAAGACACCCCGACCCTGCCGCGGTCCCCTGCACTCCGACCACATGGTTTCGATCCATTCGACGATCCTCCGACCGCGCCCGCTGCGTCCGCCGCTCATCGTCCGATCGGGCTGGTGCTCCGCTCTGGACCGAGCTCGAAGTGATCGCCGCCCACGCGCACGTCATCGCCGCTGTGGACGCGCGGAGTCAGGGTGATGGCGACGCGATGCCTTTTGGTCTTGACCGCTCCGGCCTCGACGTCACCCGTCACCACCCACGCCTTGAATCCCAGCTTCGCTTTGGCGTCCCGGCGGAGTTCGAGTTCGAAGGACAGCTCGACCGGTCCGACCACGAACTCGATGTCGGGCTCGCCGCGGCGCGCCACAGCCGCGTACAGCTCGTTTCGGACCACCTCGACGGCATCGGCCAGTTCGATCTCCATGACCGGGACATCGCCCGCCAAACAACTTCTGCTACACCGATAATCGATCGGTCGGCGATGCCCCGACGCCTCTCGAAGCGGAACCGGCACCGGGTTCCGCGCCGAGGAGGCAGGCCGGACTCAGACCTGCGTCCCCGCGGTGGTGGCGGAGAGCGACTGCATGTCGGGGACGAAGGGCTGGTGGGCGAGCAGCCCGCCGTCGACGCGAATCGTCTCCCCGTTGATTCCGCGCGACGCGTCCGAGGCGAGGAACAGGTAGACCTGGGCGAGCTCGTCCGGCCCGTTCAGGTCGGGGGACGGGGTGTGCCTGCGGTAGATGTCGGTGATGGCGGGCGGCAGGTTCTGGGCCGGGGGAGTGCGGGTGGTGCCGGGGCAGATGGCGTTGCAGCGCAAGCCTTCCGGGCCGTACTGAGTGGCGGTGTAGGCGGTGAGGGCGAGCAGGGCGGCCTTGGTGCAGCCGTAGCCGGTGAGGCTGGTGTCGCCGGCGAAGGCGTGGGTGGAGGCGGTGTTGACGATCGAGCCGCCGGCCGAACGCAGGTGCGGCAGGGCGTGTTTGGTGGTGAGCATGGCGCTGCGCAGGTTCACCGCCATGACGTCGTCCCAGACCTCGACGGGCATGGTGGCGATCTCGCCGTCGCCGCCGGGGAAGACGCCTGCGACGTTCATGAGCAGGTGCAGCCCGCCGAAGGTCGCGACGGTGGTCTCGACCAGGGACCGGATCTGCTCCTCGGAGCGCAGGTCGGTCTCGACGGCGAGCGCCACCCCGGGGCCGTGCTCGGCCTCGAGCTGCTTCGCCAGCGCCTGCGCGCCGTCGATATTGATGTCGGCGAGGACAACGCGGGCGCCTTCCGCGGCGAAGGCGGCGGCGGTGGCGCCGCCGATATTGAGCCCGCCGGGGTCGACGAGGGTGGCGCCGGTGACGATGGCGGTGCGGCCGGTGAGTCTAGCCATGGCGGTGTCCTTCGGTGGTGTGGAAGTCGGTGAGGTCGGGGGTGGCGGTGCGGGCGAAGTAGTCCGGGACGGCCCACGGCGAGTTGGTGACGACGCGGCCGGAGCTGTTGCGGTAGTAGTTCCGTACGCCGTCCTCGGCGTAGACCATGGCGGCGTTGGCGGCGTCGAGTTCGGTGTTGTAGCGCTCGTAGACCTCCGGCCGCACCTCGACGGTCGCCAGGTCGTCGCGGACCATGCGGGTGAGCAGCTCGACCACGTAGCGCACCTGCGCCTCGGCGGTGACCAGGTAGCTGCCGCCGGGCGGGTTGGTGTTGGGGCCGTAGAGGAAGAAGAGGTTCGGGAACTTCGGGGCGGTGATGCCGAGGTAGGCGCGGCCGTTGTCGTCGCCCCAGGATTCGCGCAGCTCGACCCCGTCGCGGCCGTGCAGCCGCAGCGGGTACAGGAAGCGCTGCTGCTGGAAGCCGGTGCAGAGCACCAGGGTGTCGATCTCGTGGGTCTCGCCGGAGGGGGTGACCAGCGCCCGCTCGGTCAGGTGGTCGATGCCGTCGGTGACCAGGCTGATGTGCGGGCGGCGCAGGGTGGCGAACCAGCCGTTGTCCAGCAGCAGCCGCTTGCCGAACGGCGGGTGGCCGGGGGTGGCCTTGGCGATCAGATCCGCCCGGTCGCCGAGCTGGGTCTCCAGGTAGCGGGTGAAGAAGCCGCGGAAGGCGTCGTTGAGCGAGCTGACCCGCTTGCCCTTGGCGGCTGCCTGCGGGTCGACGCGGAGCGCGGCGTAGGTCCGCTCGGTGTAGAGCCAGTACAGCCGGAAGCGGAACCAGGCCCGGTAGAACGGGACGTGCTGGAAGAGCAGGTGCCGGTCGGCGGGTTGCGGCTGGAAGTAGTGCTCGTTCGGCGCGATCCAGTGCGCCTCGCGCTGCAGCACCACCAGCCGCTCGGCCTCGTCGGCGATGGCACACACCAGCTGCATGGCGCTGGCGCCCGCGCCGACCACCGCGACCCGCTTGCCCGTGAGATCGGTCTGCTCCGGCCAGCGCGCGGAGTGCACCACCTCGCCGGTGAAGTCGGCGAGCCCGGGGAAGTCCGGCACGTTCGGGGTGCTGTGCAACCCGGCCGCGGTGATCAGCGCGGTGCAGCGGATGGTCTCGCCCGCGGTGGTGACGACCCACTCGTTCGCGGCCGCGTCCCACTCCGTGGCCTCGACCGCGACCCCGCACTCCAGGTGCGGCGCCAGTTCGAAGTGGTCGATCAGGTCGTCGATGTAGCGGACGATCTCGTCGCGCCTGGCGAAGTTCTCGCTCCAGTTCCGGGGGAAGAAGGAGTAGGAGTAGAGGTTGCTCGGGATGTCGACGCGCGCGCCGGGGTACCGGTTCTCGAACCAGGTGCCGCCGGGCCGGTCGTTGCGCTCCAGCACCCGGAACGGGATGCCCGCCCGCTTGAGGTGCACGGCGGCGGCGAGCCCGGAGAAGCCCGCGCCGACCACCAGCACCGAGAAACCGGGCCGCAGCCGCGCGCCGACATCCGCGGGCAAGTACGGGGTGAAGCCGAGCTGCTCGGCGGCCAGCGGCGCGTAGGTCTCCGGGATCGGCTCGCCCATCACCGCGCTCATCAGCTCGACCAGCTCGGCCGGGCCCGGCTCGGGATGCGCGGCCCCGGTGCCCGCGGACCACGCGGCGACGGCGTCGGCCGCGGCGGCCCGCACCTCGGCGGCGCGCTCGGCGGGCAGCCCGCCGTCGTCCAGGTCCTCGAAGCCGACGGTGCGGGCCACCCGGTACGGCTCGGCGAGCCAGCGGTGGTCGCCGGTGAGCTGGAACAGCACGCCGAGCAGGCAGGGCACGTTCGCCGATGCCAGCGCGCGCCGAAGGTCGTCCGGTTCGACGGCGGGGGCGGGGTCGAGCAGGCTGCTCACGGGATCTCCTTGCCGAGGGCGACGACCGTGCGCACGGCGTCGATGCGGTCGGTGGGGTCGGTGGCCATCGGGGTGACGTTCACCAGCGTCACGCCTGCGGCGCGCAGCGCGCCGAGCCGTTCGCGCAGGTGTGCGCGGCTGCCGATGAGGGTGGTCGCGCGCACGAGGTCGTCCGGCACCGCGGCGACGGCCTCCCTCGTGCGCCCGGCCAGGAAGTGGTCCTGCACCACCGCGGCCTCCGCGGCGAAGCCGTAGGCCGCGACGAGGCGGTTGTAGAAGTTCCGCTCGCGGGAGCCCATGCCGCCGATGTAGAGCGCCAGCTGCGGCTTGGCCGCGTTCAGCAGCGGGGTGGGGTCGCCCTCGGTGACCGCGAGCGGGGCGCGGGCGATGATCTCCAGCGGCGGCAGCGTCTCCGCACGCTTCGCCCGGCCCGCGGCCAGCGCCGCGCCCCAGACCCGCTCGGCCCGCTCGGGGTGGAAGAAGATCGGCTCCCAGCCCTCGGCCAGCTCGGCGGTGAGCTCGACCATGCGCGGGCCGAGCGCCGCGACCGAGATCGGGATGCGTTCGCGCACCGGGTGGTTGATGAGCTTGAGCGGTTTGCCGAGCCCGGTGCCGCGGTGCGGGTCGAGCGGGATGCGGTAGTGGCGGCCCTCGTGCCGCAGCGTCTCCCGGCGCCAGACCGCGCGGCAGATGTCGATGGTCTCCCTGGTCCTGCCGAGCACCCCGTCGAAGGGAAGCCCGTGGAATCCCTCGACGACCTGCGGCCCGGAGGAGCCGATCCCGAGCCGGGCCCGGCCCGCGGCCACGGAGTCCAGCCCGGCCGCGGTCATGGCGATCAGGGTGGGGGTGCGGGTGTCGAGCGGCAGCACACCGGTGGCGATCTCGACGGTCGCGGTGCGGGCCGCGAGGTAGGCGAGTTGGGTGACGGCGTCGAAGGTGTAGGCCTCGCCGACGGTGACCGATGCCAGCCCCTCGTGCTCCCAGGCGGCGATCTCGTCGGCGACCTCGGCCATCGGCCTACCGAACTCCAGTACTGTCCCGATGCGCATGCGGCGCTCCCTGTCCCGGCTCACAGCCCGAGGCCGCGGCCGACGATCTCTTTCATGATTTCGGTGGTCCCGCCGTAGATCCGGGTGACCCTGGCGTCCGCGTAGGCGCGCGCCACCGGCTCCTCGGCCATGTAGCCGTAGCCGCCGTGCAGCTGGACGCAGCGGTCGGCGGCCCGGCCCTGCAGCTCGGTGCACCACCACTTGGCCTTCGCCGCGTCGACGGCGGTGAGCGTGCCCGCGTTGTGCGCGCGCACGCAGGCATCGACGAAGCACTGGGCCAGGTCGTGCTCGGTCGCCAGCTCGGCGAGCGCGAATCGGGTGGCCTGGAAGGAGCCGATCGGGGTGCCGAAGGCGGTGCGGTCGCGCACGTACCGCACGGTCAGCTCCAGCACCGCGCGGGTGCATGCGGTGGCGTGCACGGCGATGGCGAGCCGCTCCTGCGGCAGGTTGCGCTGCAGCAGCTCGAACCCCGCGCCCTCGGCGCCGAGCCGGTTGGTCTCGGGGACGAAGACGTCGTCGAAGACCAGCTCGGCGGTGTCCTGGGCGTGCTGGCCGAGCTTGTCCAGGTTGCGGCCGCGCTCGAAGCCGGGCATGTCGCGCTCCAGCATCAGCAGCGAGAGGCCGTCGTGGCGACCCGGCCCGGTGCGCACCACGGTGACCACGAGGTCGGCGTTGATCCCATTGGAGATGAACGTCTTCCGGCCGTTCACCCGGTAGCCGGGGACACCGTCGACGGTGTCGCTGACCGCGGTGGTGGCGATCCCGGCCAGGTCCGAACCGGTGCCCGGCTCGGTCATGGCCACGGCGGCGATCAGCTGCCCGGTGGCGGCGCCGGGCAGCCAGCGGCGCTTCTGCGCGTCGTCGGTGAGCGTCTCCAGGTAGGGGAGCACCAGGTCGTTGTGCGCGCCGAGCCCGGTGCCGGAGCCGCCGAGGTGCGCGGCCGCGATCTCCTCGGCGAGCACCACGTTGAAGCGGAAATCGGCGGCGCCGCCACCGCCGTACTCCGCGGGCGTCTGCATGCCGGTGAAGCCGAGTTTCCCGGCGCGGGCGAACATCTCGCGCGGCACGATGCCCGCCGCCTCCCACTCGGCGAGATGCGGCACGAACTCGGCCGCGAGGAAGGCGCGGAAGGAGGCGCGGAAGGCCTCGTGTTCGGCCTCGAACAGGTCACGTCGCATGGTTGTCCCGGAATCGGTGGATTGCGCCCGTCGCGCAGGATCGAGTTAACGCTAACTATGGACAATAGAGAAGTCAACGAGGCGTTCGACTGGGCAAAACTCGCGAAAGCTCTTCAAATGTTAATCTCGACTATGTTACCGTCGTCACACGGCAGGGCGCGGGGGTGCCGTTACCGAGAGAGCTGGAGGAAAGTCCCATGGCGCGTACCGAGTCGCTGGCCCGGGTGGAGAAGATGTATGTCGACGGGTTCCCCGACGCGACCGATGCCTCGATCGAAGAGCTGCGAGCGAGCTACGACGCGCTGCTGCTGCAGTTTCCGGTGCCGGCGAGCGCGACGGTCACCGAGGGCGAGCTGGCCGGGGTGCCGACGGTCACCGTGACCGCCGCCGGTGCGGCGACCGACCGGGTGCTGGTCTGGTTCCACGGCGGCGGCTACGTGCTCGGCAGCGCGAAGGCGTTCGCCGAGATGGCGCACGGGCTCTCCCGCGCCGCCGGGGTCACGGTGATCCTGCCGGACTACCGGCGCGCACCCGAGCACAAGTACCCGGCCGCCGTCGACGACGCGGTGCTGATCGCGACCGCCGTCCTGGAGCAGTACGACGCGGTGGCGTTCGGCGGCGACTCGGCGGGCGGCGGGCTGGCCGTGGCCACCATGGTCGCGCTGCGCGAGCGCGGCGCCGCGCTGCCCGCCGCGGCCGTGCTCATCTCCCCGCTGCTCGACTTCTCCCGCAGCGGCGACAGCATCCGGACCAACGCCGCCACCGACATCGCGGTCTCCGATGCCTCGATCACCGACCTCGGCGCCGCCTACCTGCAGGGCCAGGACGAGCGCACCCCGCTCGCCTCCCCGCTCTTCGCCGAGCATCACGACCTGCCGCCGATCCTGGCGCTGGTCGGCTCGGTCGAGGTGCTGCTCGACGACTCGCGCAGGCTCACCGAGCAGGTGCGCGCGGTGGGCGGCAGCGCCGAGCTCTCCGTCTACGACGACATGTGCCACGTCTGGACGCTCTTCGCCTCGGTCCTGCCCGAGGGGCAGCAGGCGCTCGACGAGGCGGGCGCCTTCGTCAAGAAGCACATCCAGGCCTGAAATCCGTTCTCTGAAGGAGTCACCCCCATGAAGGTCACCTACCAGATGTTCTTCACCGGCAAGTCGCCGGAGCAGAGCGATGCCGAGTTCTACCGCCGCGAGATGGCGCTCGCCGAGCTGGCCGAGCCGCTCGGGTTCGAGGGGATCTGGTGCGTCGAGCACCACTTCGACGGCGCGTACTCGATGTGCCCGGACAACTTCGCCGTGCTGTCCTACCTGGCGGCCAGGACCGAGCGGATCACGCTCACCACCGGCGGGGCGATCCTGCCCTGGAACGACCCGCTGCGGGTCGCGGAGAAGGTCGCGCTGCTGGACAACCTCTCCGGCGGCCGGGTCCAGCTCGGCGTCGGCCGCGGGCTGTCCAAGATCGAGTACGACACCTTCGGCATCGACATGGGCGAGGCGCGCGGCCGCATGGAGGAGAGCCTGGACATGATCCTGGCCGCCCTGCGGACCGGCACCATGGAGCACCGCGGCGAGTTCTACACCCAGAACGCGGCGCCGATCCGACCCGGGCCGGTCAAGGCCATCGCCAACCGCGACGTGGTGAGCATCGCCATGTCGCCGGAGTCGCGGGCCACCGCCGCCCAGCGCGGCACCGCCATCGCCTCCTTCGCGCAGTTCCCGGTCGAGGTGCACGCCGCCGACTTCGCCGCCTACCGCGAGGAGTACCGCAAGCACCACGACGACGAGCCGCCGCGCGTGGTGCTCTCCGACTCGGTGTACTGCTCGGAGGACCCGGCCGAGTGCGAGGCCACCTCCAAGCAGGCCATCTACACCCACTTCGCGCTGACCACCGCGCACTACGGGCTGGACAGGTCGGGGCACTTCGACAACATCAGCGGGTACCAGAACTACGCCGCCATGGCCGACGGCATCGTCGCCGCGGGCAAGGAGGCCGCGGCCGAGGGGTACTGGGCGGCGCAGCTCAGCGGCACCCCCGAGCAGCTGGTGCAGCGGATCGCCGAGCGGTACGAGGCGTTCGGGGACTACGACCAGAACTGCGGATTCTCCTGCGGCGGGTTGGATCACGGCAAGGCCGAGGCCAGCATGCGGCTCTTCGCCGAGAAGGTCATCCCGGAGCTGTCGAAGCTCGGCATCCCGGTGCGCACCCCGGCCGCGGTCTGATGTCTCCCGACCTGGCCGCCGCGTTCAAGGACGCCATGGCGGCGGTGTGCACGCCGGTCGCGGTGGTGACGGCGCTGGACGGTGCGCGCCCGCACGGGACCACCGTCAGCGCCTTCGCCTCGCTCTCCGCGAGCCCGCCGTCGCTGCTGGTCAGCCTGGATCGCGGGTCGGATCTGCTGGCGTTGATCACGGTCAGCGGGGAGTTCGGGGTGAACATCCTCGGGCACGGGCAGTCGGAGTTGGCGGCGCGGTTCGCCCGGAAGGGGCAGGACAAGTTCGCCGGGGTCGAGTGGTCAGGGGCGGACGGGGTGCCGCGGCTGGCAGGCGTGCCCGGCTGGTTCGCCTGCCGGGTGGCGCAGTCGGTGCCCGCCGCGGACCACGTGCTGCTGGTGGGGGAGGTGCACGCGCTGGCCACCGCCCCCGCGGCGCCGCTGACCTACCACGGGCGGGTCTTCGGCACGCACCACGTGCCCGCGTGAGGGAGCGGGAATGGCCGGTCGCCACGGCGACCGGCCATTCCCCTTGTTCTGGGCGGCACAGGAATTCGCGGCATGGCAGTCGTTCGGATCCGCACTAGCGTCCCCCCGGAACTCCGTGGAAAGGACTCATCAGTGCGAACCCTCGCGTATGCCGCAGCCACCGTCGCTCTGGCGGTCGGGATGTCGGCCACCACCGCCGCCGCCGCTGCCACCGCGGCACCGGCGGATCCGGCGGTGGCCATCCAGTGGGAGACGATTCCGTCGGGCTCCGCCGTCCAGGACCTGGCCCTGCTCAATACCCTCGTCGGGGCGCTGGTGTGTTTCCTCGGCGGCGGAGTCCCCGGCTCCGCGGGCGGGGGTCCGCTCCTGTGCTCCGGGGCCTGAGGGCGGACGCGCGCCACGGCAGGGTCAGAGCCTGCCGCCCGCATCCACGATGTGCTGGGTGCCGGTGACGTAGCGGCCGGACTCGCCGACCAGGTAGAGGACGGCGTTGGTGATGTCCTCGGACTCCAGCGCGGCGACCGGCAGCTTGTTCAGGGTGCGGGCCGCTTCCTCGAAATCCGCCCGGGTGGGTGACTCCAGGTCCGGGCGGAACAGTCGGTACGTGGCGTCGTTGAGGATCATGTCGGTGGCGACCGTCGTCGGGTGCACGGTGTTCACCCGGATGCGCTGCGGCGCCAGCTCTTTGGCGAGCACCCGCATGAGCCCGACCAGCCCGCTCTTGGCGGCGCTGTAGTGCGCCATGTTCTCGTTGGTCGCCTGCGCGGCCAGCGAGCTCACCAGCACCACCGAGCCGCCGCGGCCGCCCGCGACGATGTGCGGCACCGCGGCCCGGACGGTGCGCCACTGGCCGGTGAGGTTGATGTCGATCATGGTAGTCCACATCTCGTCGGACATCTCGAGGGTGGGCGCCATGCTGGAGATGCCCGCGTTGGCGATCACGATGTCGAGCCTGCCGAACTCGGCGACACCGGCATCGGCGGCCTGCCGCAGCGCGGCGAGATCGCGGATGTCGGCCCGAGTGGCCAGGATTCGGCGACCCGTGGCCTCGACCAGCCGGACGGTCTCGGCGAGGTCGTCCGGGGTGGCGGTGGGGTAGACGACGGTGTCGATCGGTGCGCACACGTCGACGGCGATGATGTCGACGCCGCGCTCGGCGAGGCGGAGCGCGTGGTTGCGGCCCTGGCCGCGGGCGGCCCCGGTGATCAGCGCGACCTGTCCGGTCAGCGTGTCCATGTCGGTTCCTTTCCGGCCGCGGGCGCGGTGGCGCGCCGGATGTGGCCGTGGACGTCGGGGTAGCGCAGCAGGTGCGCGCCGCCGTTGAGGTCGAGGGTCTCGCCGGTGAGCCAGCCCGCCCGGCGCAGGTAGAGCGCCGCGTCGGCGATCTCCTCCGGGGTGCCCGCGCGGCCGAGCGGGGTGTTGGCCAGGTAGTCGGCCTCGACGCCGGGCAGCTCCAGCGAGGCCGCGGTGAGCGGGGTCCGCACCAGGCCGGGGGCGATGGCGTTCACCCGGATGCCGCGCGGCGCCAGCTCCAGCGCGGCCACCTCGACCAGCATGCCGAGCCCGGCCTTGGCCGAGCAGTAGGCGCCCATGCCGATGGCGGGCTGCCTGGCATTGAGCGAGGAGAGCACGGCGATGGAGCCGCCAGCGGCGAGCCTCGGCGCCGCGTGCTTGATCGTGAGGAAGGCGCCGGTCAGGCAGACGTCGAGCACTCGGCGCCACTTGTCCGCGGGCAGCTCGGTGAGCAGCCCGAGGACGCTGACTCCCGCGGTGTTCACCACGAAATCCACCGGCCCGGGGACGGATTCGAAGAGCGCGGCCACCGAGTCCTCGTCGGTGACGTCGAGCGCGGCGGGCTCCGCGCCGAGCTCCGCCGCGAGTGTCCGCGCCGCGGCGACGTCGCGGTCGGCGACGGTCACCGGTGCGCCCGCCGCGGCCAGCGCGCGCACGATGGCCGCGCCGATCCCGGACGCGCCGCCGATCACGACGGCGCGCCCGGCGGGCTCGCGCCCGGTCACGTGTCTGCCTCCGGAACGGCGAGCAGCGCGTGGCCGCGCAGGGTGACGGTGCCGTCGGCGAGCGTCGCGGTGAGCGCGTACCTGGCCAGCCGCGCACCGTCGGGGCCGGTCTCGACCCCGTCCGGCTCGGCGGTGATCACCGGCGCGGCCAGCACCGGGGTGATGGCGGTGAACCGGGTGGCCAGCTCGACGAGCCTGCTCTGCGGGACGACGTCGGTGAGCGCCCGGCCCAGGTAGGCCATGGAGAGCATGCCGTGCGCGAAGACGTCGTCCATGCCGGAGGCGCGGGCGGAGTCGATATCGATGTGGATCGGGTTGTGGTCGCCGGAGGCGCCCGCGAAGAGCGCGAGCGTGGTCCGGGTGATCGTCCCGACCTTCAGGGGTGGCACGGTGGTCATGACGGGTTCCCCGCATTCCGGATGACGGTGACGCTCTCGAGTTCGGCGACCGGGTTCCCGTCCCGGGTCACCTCGGTGCGCCGGACCAGGAAGTCGAGCGCCCCGCCCGCCTTCGAGTAGGCGGAGACGTAGCGGCTCTGGAAGCGCAGCACGTCGCCCGCGTGCACGGCGGCGTGGTAGCGGAAGGTCTGCTCGCCGTGCAGCACCCGGCCCAGCTCGACGCCGTGCCTGGCGAGGTCACCGAAGACGTCGGAGTTCTCCAGCTCCAGGCCGAACAGGAAGGTGGGCGGGGCGAGCACGTCGGGGTGCCCGGCCGCGCGGGCGGCGGCGCGGTCCCGGTAGATCGGGTCGGTCTCGCCGATGGCGACGGCGAACTGGCGCAGCCTGCCGTGCTCGACGGTCAGCTCCAGCGGCTCGGGGACGACGTCCAGGATCGCCTTGTCGAGGCTCATGCCGTACCGACCTGGCCTGAGCGAGGGCCCTCCGTGGCTACGCTCCGCTCCCGCCTCCGGGCCTGACTCGCTCATGCCGTGACCTTCTCGTAGAGCGAGACGACGCATGCCCCGCCGAGTCCGAGGTTGTGCTGCAGCGCGATCCGCGCACCCTCGACCTGCCGGTCGCCCGCGCTGCCGCGCAGCTGCCAGACCAGCTCGGCGCATTGCGCGAGCCCGGTCGCGCCGAGCGGGTGGCCCTTGGAGAGCAGCCCGCCGGAGGGGTTGGTCACCACCCGGCCGCCGTAGGTGTTGTCGCCGTCGAGCACGAACTTCTCCGCGGTGCCCTCGGGGGTGAGACCGAGCGCCTCGTAGGTGATGAGCTCGTTGGTGCTGAAGCAGTCGTGCAGCTCGACCACCGGGATGTCGAGCGGGTCGACCCCGGCCTCGGCGTAGACCTGGGCGGCGGCGCGCCTGGTCATGTCGTAGCCGACCACGGTCATCATGTCGGTGCCGTCGAAGGTGCCCGCACCGTCGGTGGTCATCGCCTGGGCCCGCAGCCGGATGCTCGCGTCCAGCCCGCGGGTTTGCGCGAAGCGCTCGCTGCACACCAATGCCGCGGCCGCGCCATTGGTGGGCGGGCAGCACATGAGCCGGGTGAGCGGCCCCCAGATCCGCGGCGCGGACATCACCTCGTCCAGTTCGATCGGGGTGCGGAAGACCGCGAGCGGGTTGCGCGCGGCGTGCGAGCGCGCCTTCACCGAGACCCGGCCGAACACCTCCGGGCCGACGTCGTAGCGCTCCATGTAGGTGACGCCGGCGCCGCCGAAGAGCTTGGCCGCCATGGGCGCCGGTGCGTCGCCGCCGGGGCGCGCCTCGGCGATCCGCTCGCCGCGCGCGGTCGGGCTCGGCCGGTCCTCGTAGGCGTTGACCAGCGCGCCCGGCCGCATCTGCTCGAAGCCGAGCGCCAGCACGCAGTCCGCGGCGCCGGAGGCGACCGCCTGGCGGGCCAGCCAGAGCGCGGAGGAGCCGGTGGAGCAGTTGTTGTTGACGTTGACGATCGGGATGCCGGTGAGCCCGATGTCGTAGAGGGCGTTCTGCCCGGACGTCGAGTCGCCGTAGACGTACCCGGCGTAGGCCTGCTGGACGTCGGCGTACCGCACGCCCGCGTCGGCCAGCGCGGCCGCCGCGGCGTCGGCCGCCATCCGCTCGTAGGTCTCGCTCTTCCCCGGTTTGGCGAACGGCACCATGCCGACGCCGCTGATGCACACGGTTTCCATCGACTCTCCCATCATTGGATCGAATTCGAAATTAACATTATGACGATCCAGCTGCAATGACATGCTGATTGACGGGTGGATGTACTGAAGTTAGTATTCACATTCGTGACTCGGGTCACGAACGGACCGGAAAGGGGTCGTCAGGTGAACGCACAGAGGCTGCAGGGCAGGGTCGCGCTGGTGTCGGGGTCGGGCCGCGGCATCGGCCGCGCGGTCGCCGAGAAGCTGGCCGCCGAGGGCGCGAAGGTCGTGGTGAACGACCTGGACCCGGAGCCCGCCAAGGAGGCGGTCGCGGCGATCGAGGCGGCGGGCGGAGCCGCGGTGGCCTGCGTCGGCAGCGTCACCGACCCGGAGTTCGCGGACCGCTTCGTCGCCACCGCGGTCGAGGAGTTCGGCGGGCTCGACATCATCGTCAACAACGCCGGCTACACCTGGGACAACGTCGTCCAGAAGATGACCGACCAGCAGTGGGACGACATCATCGACGTGCACCTGACCGCGCCCTTCCGGATCCTGCGCGCGGCGCAGCCGGTGATCGGCGCGACGGTCAAGCGCGAGCGCGCCGAAGGGGTCGCGGTGCCGTGCCGCAAGGTCGTCAACATCTCCTCGACCTCGGGGTTGCAGGGCAATGCCGGGCAGGCCAACTACTCCTCCGCCAAGGCCGGGCTGGTCGGGCTGACCAAGGCGATCGCGAAGGAGTGGGGCCGCTACAACGTCACCGTCAACGCGGTGGCCTACGGCGTGATCAACACCAGGCTCACCTCGGTGACCACCGAGGAGAAGACCATCAGGGTCGCCGACCGGGACATCAGGGTCGGCGTGAACCCGGCGGTCATGGAGGCCGCGACCAAGCAGATCGCGCTGGGCCGAGCGGGCTCCGCCGAGGAGGCCGCGGGGGCGGTGTACCTGCTGTGCAGCCCGGAGTCGAGCTACATCACCGGCGAAACCCTGGTCTGCGGGGGCGGGCTGTGACGGTCACCGCCGACCGCGAGTACGAGGAGGTCCGGCTCGAGGTCGCCGACGGGGTCGCGGTGCTGACCCTGGACGCCCCGGCCCGGCGCAATGCCATGCGGGTGCAGATGCTGGTCGACGTCCGGCACGCGCTGGACCGCGCCGACCGCGACCCGGCGGTGCGCGCGGTGATCCTCACCGGCGCGGGCCCCGCCTTCTCGGTCGGCGCCGAGCTCGACGGCCCGGACACCCTGGTCCGCGCGCTGAACGCCGACGTGGACGGCCACACCCCGACCGGCTACCGCGAGCCCGCGGGCCGGATCACCGAGCGCATGTTCGCCATGCAGAAACCGGTGATCGCCGCGGTGAACGGCGACGCGGTCGGCGGCGGCGCCTCGCTGATCGCCGCCGCCGACATCCGGATCGCGAGCGACGCCGCGCGCTTCGGCTTCGTCTTCACCCGGCGCGGCGTGGTGCCGGAGGGCGGGTCGTCCTGGTTCCTGCCGCGGCTGGTCGGCATCGGCCGGGCCACCGACTGGATCCTCTCCGGGCGGGTCTTCGACGCCGCCGAGGGGTACGCGGCCGGGTACCTGACCCGGATCGTGCCCGCCGCCGAGGTGCTCACCGCCGCGCACGAGTACGCGGCGCAGTTCGCCCGCGACACCTCGCCCACCTCGGTGGCGCTGGCCAAGCGGCTGCTCGCCGCGAGCTGGTCCACGCCGCTGCCCGGCCTCGCCGCCGCCGAGGAATCGCGCACCTACGCGTCCCGGGTGGACTCGCCGGACGCCCGCGAGGGCATCCTCTCCTTCCTGGAGCGCAGGCGCGCCGTCTTCCCGCCGCTCGACCCGAGCCCCGCCCAGCGGTTCTGACCGCACTCCCGAGAAGAAGGGCCCCATGAGCTTCACCAACTGCCAGTACGGCGCGGACGCCGAGCGGACCCACGAGTTCGCGGGCATCCCGAACTACAACGAGAGCGTCTACGTCAACTTCCTCGACCCGGTCTCCCAGCTCGGCGGGTTGCTCCGGATCGGCAACCGGCCCACGCTCGGCTACTCCGAGGCCTCGGTGCAGCTGACCCTGCCCGGCGGCGCCATCGCCTTCCGGGCCGGTCGGGAGCCGAGCGAGAGCAATGACGGCTTCGCGAGCGCCGGGTTGGAGATCGTGGTCAAGGAGCCGACCCGCACGGTGCAGCTGAGCTACCGGAACACCGTCGCCCGCATCGCGATTCCGGCGCTGCTTGCCGACCGCGGCAGACAGGCGCTGAAGAACGCGCCGTCGGAGGAGTGCGAGATCGCGCTGACCTTCACCGCCGCCACCCCGCTCTTCGTCACCACCGACGACGACGGCGACTGCACGCCGGGGTCGTCCACCATCGCCAGCGACCACTACGAGCAGTTCGGGCACGTCAGCGGCACGATCCGAGTGGGCACCCGCACCTGGACGCTGGAGCAGGCCACCGCCTTCCGCGACCACTCCTGGGGCCCGCGCGAATGGGCCTCCTACACCGGCGAGTGGCTCGCGGCCTGGCTGGCCGACGGCACCGCCGTCACCGCCTACGGCGAGTTCGAGCCCTCCGGGGTGCGCGCCTCCGGCGGGGTCGTGGTCACCCCGGACGGCAGTTTCCACACCATCACCGACTACACCGTGCACACCGACTACGCGGGCGAGCCCACCTACGCGGGCCGCCACGTCGCGCTGGTGCGGGCCGAGGGGCTGCCGCTGCTGGTCCTGGACGGTTCGATCCGGCACTTCGTCCCGGTCACCCAGCGCACCGAGGACCGCGCGCTGCGCATGGGGCAGATGACCGTCGACTTCGCGGGCGGGCTCGGCGGCTGGGGCATCGCCGAGTTCCTGCGCCCGATCCGGGGGTGAGCGCCGTGCCGCACGACGTCTTCGTCTACGACGCCTTCCGCACCCCGCGCGGCCGGGGCCGGGGCGGCGCACTGCACGGGGTCAAGCCGATAACCCTGGTGACCGGGTTGCTCGCCGCGCTGCGCGAGCGCAACCCCGGCCTGGACCCGGCCCGCGTCGACGACCTGGTGCTGGGCTGCGTGAGCCCGCTGCGCGACCAGGGCGCCGACATCGCCCGGATCGCCGCCATCGCGGCCGGGCTGCCGGACACCGTGGCGGGCATGCAGCTGAACCGGTTCTGCGCCTCCGGGCTGGAGGCGGTGAACACCGCCGCGCAGAAGATCGCCTCGGGCTGGGAATCGCTGGTGCTGGCCGGCGGGGTGGAGAGCATGAGCCGGGTGCCGATGGGCTCCGACGGCGGCGCCTGGGCCAACGACCCGGAGACCGCGCTGGCCACCGGCTTCGTGCCGCAGGGCATCGGCGCCGACCTGATCGCCACCCTGGAGAACTTCACCCGCACCGACGTCGACGCCTACGCCGCGGAGTCGCAGCGCAGGGCAGCGGCCGCCTGGGACAACGGCTGGTTCGCGAAATCCGTCGTGCCGGTGCGGGACCGCAACGGCGTGCAGCTCCTGGCGCGGGACGAGCACCCGCGCGCGGGCACGACCGTCGAGACGCTGGCCGCGCTGAAACCGGCATTCGCCGCCGCGGGGCGGGACGGCTTCGACGCCGTCGCGCTGCAGAAGTACCACTGGGTGGAGCGGATCGAGCACGTGCACACCGGCGGCAACTCCTCCGGCATCGTGGACGGCGCCGCGCTCGTCGTGCTCGGGAACGAGCGCGTCGGCGCCGAGCTCGGGTTGACGCCGCGCGCCCGGATCGTGGCGGGCGCGGTGAGCGGCTCGGACCCGACCATCATGCTGACCGGCCCGGCCCCGGCCACCCGCAAGGCGCTGGCCACCGCCGGGCTCACCGTCGACGACATCGACCTGTTCGAGATCAACGAGGCCTTCTCCGCGGTCGCGCTGCGCTTCCTGCGCGACCTCGACCTGCCGCACGAGAAGGTGAACGTCAACGGCGGCGCCATCGCGCTCGGCCACCCGCTCGGCGCCACCGGCGCCATGCTCGTCGGCACCGTGCTCGACGAACTCGAGCGCCGCGAGCTGCGCCGCGGGCTGGTGACGCTCTGCGTCGGCGGCGGCATGGGCATCGCGACCATCGTGGAGCGGGTGTGACGCCATGACCGAACTTCCGAGGGAAACCACCGTGCACGCACCGCTGACCGTCCGGCACGACGAATCCGGCGTCGCCGTCATCACTTTCGACGACCCCGACCGGGGCGCCAACACCGTGACCGCCGCGTGGGCGGACGCGCTGGAGGCCGAGCTCGGCCTGCTCCCGGCGGGCTGCACCGGCATCGTGCTCACCTCCGCCAAGCGCAGCTTCTTCGCCGGCGGCGACCTGCACGACCTGCACGCCGCGGGCCCGGCCGACGCCGAGCGGCTCACCGCCTTCGCCGACCGGGTGAAGGCGCTGCTGCGCGCGCTGGAGACCGCGGGCGTGCCGGTCGTGGCCGCGCTGGCGGGCAGCGCGCTCGGCGGCGGGCTGGAGATCGCGCTCGCCGCGCACCACCGGATCGCGGTGGACGACCCCGCGCTGCGGGTCGGGCTGCCCGAGGTCACGCTCGGGCTGCTGCCCGGCGGCGGTGGCGTCGTGCGCACCGTCCGGCTGCTCGGCCTGGACACCGCGCTGCACCGGGTCCTGCTGCCCGGCACGGCGTTCCCGGCCGCGGCGGCGCGCGAGCTCGGGCTGCTGGACGAGCTCGTGCCCGACGCCGCCGCGCTGCTCCCGGCGGCGCTGGCCTGGATCCGGGGCAACCGGGACGCCGCCCAGCCGTGGGACCGCGCCCCGGCGGTGCGCGCGGCCGAGCTCCCTGCCTACACCGCCCGGCTGCGCGCCGCCCAGCGCGGCGCCCCCGGCCCGGCCGCGCGGAACATCCTCAGCGCGGCGGTGGAGAGCACCCAGGTCGACTTCGCGACCGCCTCCGCCGTCGAGACCCGCTACTTCGTGGAGCTGGCCACCGGGCAGATCGCCACCAACATCATCCAGGGCACCTTCCTGGACCGGCGCACGGTGCGCTCCGGCGCGAGCCGCCCCGCCGACCTCCCGCCGCACCGGGCGCGGTTCGCGGCGGTGCTCGGCGCGGGCATGATGGGCGCGGGCATCGCGCTGGCCTGCGCGCTCGTGGGCATCCGGGTGGCGCTGAAGGACGTCGACGCGGCCACGGCCGAGCGCGGCAGGGAGCACGCCCGCACGGTGCTCGGCGAGCAGGTCGCGGCGGGCAGGCGCACGCGGGCGAGCGCGGACGCCGTGCTCGCGCGCATCACCCCGACCACCGAGGTCGCCGACCTGGCAGGCGCCGACCTGGTGATCGAGGCGGTCTTCGAGGACCCCGAGCTCAAGCACCGGGTCTTCGGCGATGTGCTCGACGTGGTGGCGCCGGACGCGCTGCTGGCCTCCAACACCTCGACGCTGCCGATCACCGGCCTGGCCGGCGGGGTCACCCGGCCGGAGGACTTCATCGGGCTGCACTTCTTCTCCCCGGTGGAGCGAATGGAGCTGATCGAGATCGTGGTGGGGGAGAAGACCTCCGACGCCACCCTGGCCGCCGCCTTCGACATCGCCCGGCAGCTCGGCAAGACGCCGATCGTGGTGAACGACGGCCGCGGCTTCTTCACCAGCCGGGTCATCCTGCAGCGGCTGATCGAGGCCGCCGCCATGATCGGCGAGGGCGTCTCGCCACACTCCGTCGAGCAGGCCTCGCTGCAGGCCGGGTACCCGCTCGGCACACTGGCGCTGCTGGACGAGGTGACGCTCTCGCTGCCGCTCACCATCCGCGGGCAGTTCCGCGCGGCCGGGTCGCTGCCCGAGCACCCCGGCGACGCGGTGCTCACCACGCTCACCGAGCTGGGGCGGCGGGGTCGGGTCGCGGGCGCCGGGTTCTACGACTACACCGAGGGCCGCAGGCAGCGGGTGTGGCCGGGGCTGGCCGAGCACTTCCCGGTCGCCGCCGAACCCGCTGATCTCGGGGAACTGCGCGACCGGCTGCTCTTCGCCGAGGCGCTGGAGACCGCGCGCTGCTGGGAGAGCGGGGTGCTTCGCTCGGCCGCCGACGCCAATGTCGGCTCGCTGCTCGGCATCGGCTACCCGGCCTGGACCGGCGGCGCCGCCCAGTTCGTCACCGGCTACCCGGGCGGGCCGCCCGCCTTCGCGGCCAGGGCCCGGGAGCTGGCGCAGCGCTACGGGTCCCGCTTCGAGCCGCCGGAGTCGATCGATGCGTAGGGACCTCTACACCGCCGAGCACGAGGCGTTCCGCGCCGCCTTCCGCGCCTTCCTGGACAGGGAGGCGGTGCCGCAGGTCGAGGCGTGGGAGTCGGCGGGCACGGTGGACCGGGAGTTCATCCGCGCCGCCGCCGAGAACGGCTTCCTCGGCTTCGAATTCGATCCCGAGCACGGTGGACTCGGCATCGAAGACTTCCGCTACAACGCGGTGATGGCGGAGGAGGTGGTGGCCTCCGGCGCGGCGGGCGACACCTTCTCCATGCAGAACGACATCATCGTGCCGTACCTGCGCGACCTCACCACCCCGGAGCAGCGCGACCGCTGGCTGCCGCGCTTCACCGCGGGCGAGTGCGTGACCGCGCTGGCGCTCACCGAGCCGGGAGCGGGCTCCGACCTGGCGGGCATCCGGACCACCGCGCGCCGGGACGGCGACCACCTCGTGCTCGACGGCGCCAAGACCTTCATCACCTCCGGCGCCAGCTGCGATCTGGCGCTGGTGCTGGTGCGCACCGGCGAACGCGACGGGCGCGGAACGTCGTTCGTCGCCGTCGAGGCGGGCACGCCCGGCTTCGAGCGCGGCAGGCCGCTGCACAAGATCGGCCGCCGGGCGCAGGACACCGCGGAGCTGACCTTCACCGGCTGCCGGGTGCCGATCGGCAATATCGTCGGCGAACCCGGACGCGGGCTCGGCTCGGCCATCGGGAACCTGCCGCGCGAACGGCTCTCCATCGCCGTCGCCGCGGCCGCCTCCGCCGCGCACGCCCTCGGGCTCGCGGTCGAGCACGTCCGCGCCCGGGTGGCCTTCGGCGCGCCGCTGGCCGAGCTGCAGTCGGTGCGCATGACCATCGCCGAGCTGCACACCGAGCTCGAGCTGGTCCGGCACTACGTCGACCGCTGCGTGCGCGCGCTGGACGCGGGCGAGCTCACCGCCTCCGACGCCGCGGGCGCGAAGTACCGCGCGACCGAGCTGCAGTGGGACGTGGTCGACCGCTGCCTGCAGCTCTTCGGCGGCTACGGCTACATGGAGGAGTACCCGATCGCCCGGATCTGGCGGGACGCCCGCATCCAGCGCATCTACGGAGGGTCGAACGAAGTGATGAAGGATCTCGTGGGCCGGGCGGTGGTGCGCGCATGAGCGGGGCGCTGGACGGGCGGATCGCGCTGGTCACCGGCGGGTCGCGCGGAGTCGGGCGGGCGGTCGCGCTGCGGCTGGCCCGCGCGGGCGCCGCGGTCGCGGTGAACTACCGCCGCGATGCCGACGCCGCGGCCGAGGTGGTCGCGCTCATCAGGGAGTCGGGCGGTCGCGCCGAAAGCTACCGGGCCGCCATCGGCGACGACGACGCGGTCGCCGAGATGGTCGCGGCGATCACCCGCGACCTCGGCCCGGTCGACCTCGTGGTCAGCAATGCCGGGTCGGCGAGCAGGGGCGCCACCGTCGAGCACACCCCGCAGGCCGATTTCGCCGCGCTCATGCGGGTGCACGCCTTCGGTCCGATCGGCCTGATCCGGGCTCTGCTGCCCGGAATGCGCGCGGCCGCGGCGAATTCGGTGGGCCGCGGCGACATCGTCATGATCTCCAGCAACTCGACCACGACCACCCCGGCGGGCGCAGCGCCCTACACCATGGCCAAGGCCGCCATGGAGAGCTGCGTGCGCACCCTCGCCCGCGAGGAACGCCCGCACCGCATCCACGCCAATATCGTGGCGCCGGGGCTCGTCGCCACCGAGATGGGCAGGCGCCTGGTCTCCGCCGCGCGCGGCGCCGAACTCGACGACATCGCCGCCACCTCACCGTTCGGCCGCGTCTGCACCCCCGAGGACGTCGCGGGCACCGTCGCCTTCCTGGTCTCCGGCGACGCGGGGTACCTCACCGGGCAGCGGCTCACCGTCGACGGCGGCGGCCCCGACACGGAGCTCTTCTGATGGACACCTTCCTGGACGACCTGACCGCCACCCTGGACACCGCCCTCGGTGCCGCGGGCACGCTCCGGCTCACCGAGGTGGACCGGCGCGGCGAGGGCAACTCGTGGGAGACCTACCTGGTCGGCGCGAAGTGGTCCGGTGGCGAGGCGGACTACGCGGTCAAGCGCAGGCCGAACAGCGGCATCGTCACCGACTACGACGTCGAGCGGGAAGTGGCGCTGCTGGCCGCCGCCGGCTCGCTCGGCCTGCCGGTGCCCGCGGTGCTCACCCACGATCCGCAACTCGCCCGCGGCTTCTTCGTCATGGAGAAGGTCACCGGCGCGATCCCACTGCCCGGCACCGTGACCCGGCTCGTGCCCCCCGAACGCCGGGAACCGCTCGGCAGGCAGATCGCCCGCGCCATGGCCCGGCTGCACGCCGCCGACCCGGCCGCGCTCGGCCTCGACCGCCTCGGCCCGGTCCCCGCCGCCGACCGCACCGGCGCGCTGGAGAACGCGGAGTGGGCGAGCCACTACCGCGAGGTCGCCGATGTCCGGATCCCGGTGCTGGACCTGGCGCTGGCCTGGCTCGAACACCGGGCCGACCGGGTGTCCGGGCGGGTAGCGCTGGTACACAACGATTTCCGGATCGGCAACCTCGTCGTGCGCGACGACGGGCTCGCCGCCGTCCTGGACTGGGAGACGGCGCACTTCTCCGACCCGGCCGCCGATATCGCCTGGTTCGCCCAGCGCACCAGCCGCGGCCGCTCCCCGCTGCTGTGCAAGATCATCGCGCTCGAACCGTTCCTGGAGGAGTACGAGGCGGCGGCGGGTTGGCGGCCGTCGACCGAGACGCTCACCTGGTGGGCGGTGCAGTCGCTGACCAAGACCGCCATCGGCTGCCTGCAGGCGGTGCGCGTCTACAACCGCGGCGACCGCGACGACCTGCGCTACGCCGCCATGGCGAACAGCGTGTACTACAGCCTCGGCTGGCTCGGGCAGATGCTGCGCGACGGCGAATGGGGGAGTTGAGATGACCGGATACAGCAGCGATCCCACACAGCTGCTCGGCACGATCGTGGCGACGTTGACGCACCGGGTGCTGCCCGAGGTGCCGGACGGGCAGGCGCGGCTGGAGCTCGGCGCCGTGCTCGAACAACTCGGCAACCTGGTCGGGCGGGTCGGGTGGGACGGCGCCCGGCTCGGGGCGGTGTGCGCGCGGACCGAGGAGCTGGCCCGCGAACTGGGGCTGCCCGGCGCGGTTCCCGAGCCCACCGTCGCGGCGCTGCGCGCGCGGCGCGCGCAGATCGCCGAAGCGCTCGCAGGCACCTACAGCGGGGGCGCACCCGGCCCCGCCGCCGCGGCCGTCGCCGCCTTCACCGCCGAGGACGTCGCGGACCAGATCACCGGTGCCCTGCGCGGCGCCTTCGCCCCGGAGGAGACCGCCCGATGACCCCCACCACGCTGACGGCCGCCGAGGCCGCATGGGCCTCGGTCTTCGGCGACGGCCGCCTGCCCCTCGACCGGCTCCGGCGCAACCTCGACGCCATGATGACCGCGGCCCCGCTGCCGCCGGGGACCCCGGTCGCCGAGGAGTCCGTCGCGGGTGTGCCGTGCCTGCGGGTGGGCACCGGCAGCAGGACCCTGGTGTGGTTCCACGGCGGCGGCTACGTCATGGGCAGCCCGCACGGCTACCGCGGCGCCGCCGCCGCGCTCTCAGCCGCGCTCGACGCCGAGGTGCTGCTCCCCGACTATCGCCTGGCCCCGGAGCATCCCTTTCCGGCGGCCTTCGACGACGCCGCCGCCGTGCTCGGCGCGCTCGACCCGGACACCCTGCTCGCCGGGGGTGATTCGGCGGGCGGCGGCTTGGTGCTCACCGCGCTCACCGCCGCCAGGGACCGCGGGGCCGCGCTCCCGAAGGCGGTGCTCACCGTCTCACCCCTCGCCGACTTCACCGCCGCAGGCGACAGCTACACCACCAACGCGGCCACCGACCCGGTCATCACCGCCCGGGCACTGCGCGGCATCGCCGCGAGCTACCTGCGCGGCCACGACCCGCGCGACCCCCGCGTCTCCCCGGTCTTCGCCCGCTTCCACGACCTGCCCCCGATCCTCTTCCTGGCCGGCGAGCGCGAGGCACTGCGCGACGACGCCGTGCGCATGCACGCCGCCGCCCGCGCGGCCGGGAACGGGGGAGCGCTCTCGATCCACCCCGACACCTGCCACGCCTGGACGCTCTTCACCGAACTGCCCCGGGCGCGGAAGGCGCTGGCCGAGATGGCCGACTTCGTGAACGGAGCACTGCCGTGACCATCCGGGTGACCGACCAGGACGCCGTGCGGCGGATCGCGCTCGACCGCCCCGAGCGGCTCAACGCCGTCGACGCCAAGACCCTGATCCTGCTGCGCGAAGCCGTCGACGCCGCCGCCGCGGACCCGACGGTGCGGGTGATCGTGCTGGCGGGCGAGGGCCGCGCCTTCTGCTCCGGTGGCGACCTCGGCGCCGACGACCCCTTCGACCTCGACGCCACCGCCCGCACCCTGGACGCCGCCACCGGCCTGATCACCGCCGTGCACACCGCTTCGCGCCCGGTCGTCGCCGAACTGCGCGGCCCCGCGATCGGCGTCGGCGTCTCGCTCGCGCTCGCCGCCGACATCGCCGTCGCGCGCGCCGACAGCTACCTGCGCGCCCCCTTCGGCACGGTCGGCCTCATGCCGGACGGCGGCGCCACCGCCCTGGTCGCCGCGGCGGCGGGGCGCGCCGTCGCCATGCGGCTGTTCGCGCTGGGGGCGAAGATCAGCGCGCACGAGGCCGCGCGGCACGGGTTGATCGCCGCCGCCTTCGCCGTCGACACCTTCGACGCCGAGTCCGCCGCCATCGTCGCCGCCCTGCGGGACGGCTCGCTCGACGCGTTCGCGCGGACCAAGCGGGCCGTCAACGCCGCCGCGCTGCCGCACCTGGAGGCTGCCTTCGTCCGCGAACGGGAGGGTCAGCTCGCCCTGGCCGCGGGCCCCGACTTCCGGGAAGCCATCACCGCCTTCGCCGCCAAACGACCCCCGGTCTTCCACCGCCCCGCCTGAACAGGAACCGCCATGTCCGCGATCACCGCCGCCCGCCCCGCCACCGCCCACGCCGACCTGGGCACCGGGCGCCCTGCCACCGCCCACGTCGAGTTCGCCGCGGGCCGCCCCGTCGTGCTCCTCGACCCGCCCACCGGCGAAGGCCACCTGGTACTCGCCGCCGAGCACGCCACCACCGCGGCCATCGCCTTCCTCGTCCGCCACACCTCCGGCTTCGTCGAGGTGGCGCTCGGCGCCGCCGACTGCGCCCGGCTGCACCTCCCGCCGATGTGGAGCCTGCCCGGCGCGCCCGGCGGCGCCCGCGACCACACCATCACCCTCGACGCCGTCGACGGCGTCAGCACCGGCATCTCCGCCGCCGACCGGGCCCGCACCATCCGCGCCATGGCCGACCCCGGCACGAAGCCCGCCGACTTCACCCGCCCCGGCCACGTCGCCCCGGTACGCGCCACCGGCACCGGCGCGGTCGCCGACCTCGTCCTGGAGCTGGCGGCCGCGGCCGGGACCCGACCCCTCGCCGCCTTCGCCGCCCTCGTCGCGCCCCGGCATTCCGCCCGAATGGCGGATGTCGGCGAGTGCCACGCCTTCGCCGCGCAGCACGGCCTCGCCGTGGTCGCGCCGCGGGGGTGATCGCCGAAGCGGACCGTCCTGTCAGCGGTAGGCGGCTTGCTGGTCCTCGTACCCCATGGCCGTGATCTCGTAGATCACCGTCACCGACACCACGAAGGCGGTCAGCTGCGCGAGCCCCACCGTGCCGATGGCCGCCGCGTACCCCGGGAAACCGAACCCGGCCAGGGCCGGCGCGACAACGATGACGGTGGCGGCGAACTGGCGCCGGATCACCCGCAGGTGCACCGCCGCGAAGTGGCCGCGGCGCCGGTCGGCGATCGCGCTCCACCGATAGCGCGGAGTTGCACGAACGGGATGCCGTGGGGAGCTTGATCCTGGTGGAGCGCTCCGCCACCATCGCACACCGGAACGACATCCCATACTCGGATCGCGCGATGCGATCGAACAACGGATTCGCTCCCGCTGAGGCAAAGGCGGGCGGTCGGAACTCAGACGGTGTTCAGGCGCTTCGTGCGGCTGCTGCGCGAGGGGTTCGCGATGGCGAGGTAGGCGCGCAGGAAACCGCGGATCTCGCGCTTGTTGCGGGCGTTCATCTCGAGCAGCAGCTCCGGCGTCTCGCGGCCGAACGCCTTCGCGAGGCGGCGATCGTGCCCGTAGGCGACGCCGCGCAGCCAGAGTGCCTGGGCGAGGAAGAAACTGACCGGGAACAGCACCACGAGGACCGGGACGAACAGCCACTTCGGGTCGGCCAGGACGAAGGTCGCCGCGCCTGCGGCGACGGTGAGCACGGCTGCCGTCGCGAGCGGCTTCCATTTGCCGCTCCGGTACTCCTCCGCGACCGCCATCGCGCTCGCCAGCCCGGCCTCCTGCTCGGCAGGCGGGAGTTCGCTGTAGCCGGGGCCCACCACGAGCACCGTCTGCTCGGGCTGGGGCAGTGCCCGGACGCCCTCGGCGACCCACGCAGGGACCTCCCCCTCCTCGACGCGCGGGGGCTCGATTCCCATTCGGGTCGCCAGTTCGCGGGTCCGGGCGTCGATGTCATCCAATTTCACCGCCACATCATCCACGGGGCGCTATCGGCACCACAACCGGACGGCGGATGAGAACGTCGAGCGGTGTGTGTCCCGCGCGGTTACGGTTCTGAAGATGAGGAAGTCGAGTCAGGTCCATCACGAGGTGGCCCGGAGCGCGCCGTTCCAGCTGGCGGCGCGGGTGGGGCTGGTGGCATACGGGGTGGTCCACCTGCTCGTGGCCTGGGTCTGCGTGCAGCTCGCGCTCGGCGACTTCGACGGCGACGGAGTCGGGAAGGCGGACAAGACCGGGGCGCTGCAGAGCCTGGCGGAGAACCCCGAAGGGGAGCTGGTGCTCTGGCTCATCGTCGTCGGGCTCGGGTTCTCCGTGCTGTGGCAGCTGCTCGAGGCCGGTACCGGCGCGCGGCGCAGCCGGAAGGAGAAGTTGCTCCGGGCGATGAACTTCGGCGAGGCGGTCCTCTTCGGCTACCTCGCCTACAGCGCGGCCAAGCTCGCCAAGGGGTCGCCTGCCTCGTCGACCGACCAGGCGCAGCTCGCGTTCATCGACGGGCTGCTCGACAGGGAGTGGGGCAAGGCCGTGGTGATCGCGATCGGGCTCGCCATCATCGTCGCCGGGCTGTTCATCGCCCACCACGGCTGGTCGAAGCGGTTTCGCGAGGAGCAGGACCTCCGCTCGCTGAACCGGTCGACCGAGCGGGTGGTGGTCCGGCTCGGGCAGGTCGGGTACGTGGCGCTCGGCGCGGTGTACGCGGGCGGCGGGGTGCTGGTCATCGTGGCCGCCGTGCAGAGCCAACCGCAGAAGGCGACCGGGCTGGACGTGGCGCTCAAGACCCTGGCGGCGCAGCCGTACGGCACCGTGCTGCTGCTCGTCGTCGCGCTCGGGCTGGCCGCGTTCGCGGTCTTCACGTTCCTCGACGCCCGATTCCGCAAGGTCCACTAGCGATCTCGCGCCTGCGTAATGAACCTCGGGCGCGCCCCGATCATCGAAATATGACGATCGCACGAGGAATGATCTCGACAGCAGCCGCCGGACTCCTGGGAGCCGCGATGGTCCTGGTGGCTCCCGGCGTCGCGAGCGCCGCCGAGCCCTGCCAGCTCGGCTGGTCGAATGTCGGCCCCCGCAGCTGCGTGACCACCGAACTGCGGACGGCTCCGGCGTGGACGCTGGGCAACGGGATCTGCGTCGGCATGCTCACCGCCGCCGGGGTCGCCTACGACGGGCCGCTGGCCGAGTACCACGTCTTCCCGGGGACTGCGCACTCCATCGAGCTGCGGATCACGCAGGGGTTCTCCCCGCTGGGCAACTACGCGCCGACGGTGCTGGCCTGTGATGTCACCGCCATCGTCGACTGGCGCAATCTCGACACCGGCCGCAGTGGTTCGGTGAGCCAGTTCGTTCCGGCGGGGAACACCGGGTCGCGGCCGTTCTTCGTGCACGTGGACTCGGGTCAGGGGCGGGTTGCGCTGACCCTGCGGACCGATCGGCCCGGCATCCCGG
>NZ_JBHVAK010000029.1:0-76920 GCF_042667085.1 Nocardia sp. NPDC057353 | reverse complement strand
GGATCGTGCCTCGCCGCCCGGCCGGTCGCGGTGGTGGTCAGTCGCGGAACGCGTCCTTGACCTTCTCCCCCGCCCCCTTGAGGTCGGACTTGGTCTGGTCGGTCTTGCCCTCGGCCTCGGTGCTCCGGTCGCCGGTGGCCTTGCCCACCGCCTCCTTCGCCTTGCCTGCGAGGTCCTCGACCTTGTTCTTCGCCTTGTCGGTGGCGCTCATCGCGTATCCCTTCCGATGTGGTGGTCGCGGTCCGTGATGTCCGCGGGCCGACACCGAGGCGATAGCCCGAGTCCGGTGCGGTAAACCCGACCAGCGAAATCGGGGTCGGCTGCGCGTCAGGCCAGGACGACGATCTTGCCGGTGTGCGCGCCCTCCTCGAGCCGATGGTGCGCTTGGACCACGGCGTCGAGGGGGAGCACCGAGTCGATGACCGGCCCTGGCTCACCGTCGCGGATGCCCGCCTCCAGGAAAGCGGCCATGCGCTCGGCCACGACCGGGTCGAGGGTGTGCTCGAAGCTGCGGTACGGCTGGACCGTGACCTCGGGGTCCGGCGTGGGCCTGCTGTCGAGGAAGCCCGCGGCGATCACGGTCGCGCCGGGGGGGCGGCGGCGGCGAGGAGATTCCGCCGGCCGGGGCCGCTGATCAGGTCGAGGACGATGTCGGCGCCGGTTCCGGTGTGGCGGCGGACGGCCTCGGCGACGTTCTCGCGGTCGGTGGCGACGACGGCGGCCGCTCCCGCCGCCGGCAGCTCGCCGGTCTTCGAGCTCTGCCGGGTGACGGCGATGGGCACCGCGCCGAGCCGGGCGGCGACCCGCAGCGCCGCCCGACCGACGGCCCCGCTCGCCGCGCTGACCAGGACATGATCACCCGGTCCCGGCATCACACCCGAGCGCATCATCGAGTCCAGCAATTCACCGCGAACCCCTCGATCCGAACCCGCACCTCCCCCGCCCCCGGCTCGACCACCGGCTCCTCGACGATCCGTAGCACCTCCGGCCCGCCGAACCGCCCGCCGGATCCGGCTTCCTCGCCGACTGCCCCACCCGGCCGGCGGTCGAGACAATCGCCGACAAGTGGACCGTGCTCGTCCTCTTCGGGCTCAGCGCGCAGCCGCGCAGGCACGGCGAACTCGTCGCCCTGATCGGCGGGATCTCGCGCAAGGTGCTCACCCGGACGCTGCGCCGGCTGCAGGGCTACGGCCTGGTCGAGCGCACCGAGCTCGCACCCCGCCGGGTCGAGTACACCCTCACCGAACTCGGCCGCACTGGTCGAGCCGATCGACGTCCTCACCACGTGGGCCAGGGACAACGGCGGCGCCATCGCCGACTTCCAGGAGAACAGCGCGGGCCGAGCGCTACCGGCCGATCCAGAGCCCGGCCGGGGCGACGGCGAGCCCGGCGTCGGACAGGCCGAGAATGCCGGGCGGCGCCGCGCGCACGCCGGGAATGGCGTGCACGGCGGGCATGGCGGTCATGGTGTCCCATTCGTGGTTGCCCCAGGAATCGGACGGGAGGAAGCGCAGGCGGGTGTCGAGGCCCGGTTCGCCGTCGATGGTGACGCGGTAGTGATCGTCCAGGAACTGCCAGTCGGCGTTCAGGTGCGGGGTGAGGTACCAGGCGACGTCCGACCGCAGCACGATGCCGCCGGGGGTGGTTCCGGTCCAGCCGCCGCGCAGGGCGGCGATGGTGTCCCGCTCGATGCGCAGCCAGCCCAGGTCGGCCGTCTCGGCGGCGGTGGCGTACTCGACGTTGAACTCGATGGCGGCCAGGGTGGTGTGCATGGCGGCGGCGAGCCGTTCGACGGCGTCCCGGAAGCTGACCAGGGACAGCCGGGCCAGCTCATCCACGGCGGGGGTGGGTTCGGGCAGCCCGATGCCGAAAGCCGCCCAGGTCTCCGGCGATTCGTAGACGGAGACGTCGGCGGATTCGGAGATGGTGACCGCGCGGATGTCGCGGCAGACCGCGGTCATGGCGGCGGTCACGGTGTTGATTTAGCCGGGGTTGACGCCGCTGATGTACAGCGAACTGCGGCCGCGGGCGCAGGCTTCGCGCAACCGGGTCTCGATCTCGCCTCGGACGCCGCCGAGGTTGAGCAGCAGGTTGGTGCTGATGACGTCGAGGCCGCTCGCCAGCAGCCGGGTCAGGTGCTCGAGGTCGGCCTGCTGCGGGGTGTAGAGGACGATGTCGGCGCCGCGGGAGAGCAGTGCGTCGATATCGCCGGTGGCGGTGATGCCGGTGTCGGGGCGTCCGCAGAGCGCCCCCGCGTCGAGGCCCGCCTTGTCCGGGGAGTGGGCGTAGACGCCTGCGAGCTCGAGGCGGGGGTCGTCGAGGACGCCGCGCAGGCTCAGCGAGCCGACCTTGCCCGTGGTCCACTGGATGACGCGGTAGGTGCTCATCGGGGCAGGACCTCCAGGATCTGGCGGGCGACGTTCGCGTGGCCCGCGACATTGGGGTGCAGCGGCACCGGGGCGCCGGGGTCGGGCACGGCGCCGGTGATCCAGTTCGCTCCGGGAGCGGCGCAGGCGTCATGGCCGCGGGTGGGGGGCTCGAGGTCGATGAAGCCGGCGCCGTGCTCGACGGCTTCGGCGCGTATGACGGCATTGACCTGGTCGATCTTGGCCTGCAGGTAGTCGGCGTCATCGGCCCGGGCGGGCTGCGCGCCGGGGCAGCCGCCCGCGCGGAAGCCCCGCGGGGACCGGAGCGGATTCACGAAGTGGTCCCGCTGATCCGGACGGTGGTGAACCGGCGGCGGTGGATCTGCCAGCCGCTGCCGGTGCGGACCAGTTCGTCGTCGTAGAAGCCGACGGCGTTCACACCGGATTCGCCGTCGGGCGCCATGATCACCGCGTCGACATAGCTGCTCGCCCGCGCGCTGTCGCCGGTCACGGTGGCGGTGATATTGGTGATGCGGTGCAGGGTGTGCCCGGCCATGTCGTGGGACTCCCGCATGAAGGTCAGCACCTCCTCGATGCCGTTCCACGTCCCGATCGGGCCGTAGTCGAGGACGCAGTCGGGGGTGAACACGGTGCGGAACAGCGCCCAGTCGCGGCGGTCGATGCCGGTGGCGTAGCGGATCAGCACGTCGCCGATGGCGCGGTGGTCGGTCATCGCGGGTCTCCGTTCGGGTGGACGATGACGCGCGCGGGGCCCCGCGAGCGCCGGACCTGGTCGAGCGCCGCGGGCACCTCGTCCAGGCCGATGACGGCGCCGACGCTGGGCAGCGGGTCCAGGGCGCCCGCGGCGATGGCGTCGAGGGTGCCGTACCAGTCCTCGGGCATGGGGCCGCCGCCGAACTGCACGTTCACGCCGGTCCGGGTGGCGGCGGTGATGTCGAGGGCGTCGCCGGTGTACCAGCCGCCCGCGCAGGCGATCCGGGTCCCCATGTCGGCCTCCGCGATCAGCCGCTGGATCAGCCCGGGGGCGCCCGCGCACTCGAAGACCACGGCCGACCCCCACAGCTCGCGCTGCGCGCGGACCGTGCGCCACACCTCGAACGGGGACTCCAGGGCCGGGTCGACCAGGATGTGCGCGCCGAACGCGTCCCGGGCCAGTTCCCGGCGTCCCGCGTCGAAATCGGAGACGACGACGGGTTCGATCCCGCGGCGGACCAGCGCGGCGACGACGGAGAGCCCGATGGCCCCCGCGCCGATCACGAGCGGGATCTCGCCCGCCTCGACCCGGGCATTGCGCACGTAGAACTCACCGACCGCGAAGGCGTCGGTCAGCGCGGCCGCGTCGGGATCCACCGCGCGCGGCACCTCGCGGGCGAGCACCTCGGCGACCACCAGCTTCTCGGCGAAGCTACCGGGGAAGTCCGGGTGCTGGCCGATGATCCTGGTCCCGCCCGCCCCGCCGTCGACCAGGCGGATCGGGATCGAGGTGACCCGCGTCCCCACCGGGAAGCGCCCCGTGCAGCCCGGTCCGTGCGCGATCACCTCCCCGACGAACTCGTGTCCGAGCACCACATCGCGGTCCGGGTCGTAGCGGGAGCGGCCGGTCGGGTCGTCCGTCCCGGCCTCGGGGTTGTCCATGTAGTGGACGTCGGAGGCGCAGATCGCCGTGCTCACCACCGACACCAGCATCTCCCCCGCTCCCGGCTCCGGGTCGGGCGTCTCCCCGACCGACAGGCGGTTCGACCGCAGGATCACAGCGCGCATGAACTCTCCTGGACTGCACTTCTCGAATATGCGAGAATGGTTCTCTGATTAGCGAAATGAGCTTACGATTCCGGAGAAGGAGGAGTCAACGGTGCGCGGATCAGCTCCGACCTCGCGGGTGCTCGACATCGTGGAGTTGCTGGCGGGAGCCGGGGAGGAGCGGCTGCGGTTCTCCGACGTGGTGCACGCCCTGGGGCTGACCCAGGCGACCGCGCACGCCATCCTCACCACGCTGTGCGAGCGCGGCTGGGCGGTCCGGGATCCGCTGGACAAGACCTTCGCGCCCGGCCCTGCGCTCACCGCGCTCGCCGCCGCGGTACAGGCGAGCCGCCCGCGGGCCGCGCTCGCCCGCGCGGCCGCCGCCGAGCTGGTCGCCGAACTCGGGTACGCCGCCTCGGTCGTCGAGCGCGTCGGCGACCACCTGGTGATCACCGCGTTCCTCGCCGGGGACGACGACCGGCGCCCCGCCCGCCCGGGCGAGCGCATCCCCTACGCCCCGCCCTTCGGCGCCGCCTTCGCGGCGTGGGCACCCGCCGCCGAGCAGCGGGAGTGGATCCGCCGCGCAGGCGGCGACGCCGCGGTGACCGCGCGGCTCGAACAGATCCTGGCCCGCACCCGCGCCCGCGGCTTCGACGTCGACTGGACGACCCCGGCGCTGCTGCAGGCCGCCCAGCTGGTGGAGACCCTGGACGAGGAGGGGCTGCCCCCGCACGTGCGGCGGATCATGGACACCCTGCTCGCCGAGTTCACCTCCATCGGCTACCTCTCCGACGACGACCCCGGCCGCGAGTCCCGCCCGGTCTTCAGCATCACCGCCCCGGTGCTCGACGATCGCGGGGAGGTCGCCATGATCCTCGGCGCGCACCCGCTGCGCGCGCTGGACGCCGCACGGATCGCCGAGGTGGGGCAGCGCGTGATGCGGGGGGCGGGCATCTGACGGAGTGGTAGCCCCGGATCGGCTCGGCGACCGGGCGCCGCCCGCTCAGCTCGGCGCGGCCATCGCCTCGATGCGCGCCAACGCGATACCGAGCACCGGCAGGTACGCGGGCGCCCACAGCGGGGCCGACATCCACGCGATGCACCCGGCTGCGGCCGGGTCGACGCCGTGCGCGGTCGCCGGAACGCCCGCGACCGCCCAGGACCACCGGCGCCCCGGCTCGACATCGGTGATGACGAAGGGCAGCGGTACCCCGACCGCCGTCGTCACGGTGCCGCGGGCGCCCTCGGCCACCCGCCCGCCGTCGATGGTGGCACCGCGCACCGTCGGGCCCCAGCGCGGCCAGGCCGCGAGGTCGGTGAGCAGCGCCCACACCGCCTCCGGCGCCGCCCGGATGTGCCTGCGCACAATCCAGCGCCCGTCGCGCAGCATCGGTCTCATCCGTCCATCCTCCACCCCTCGCCCCGCGCGGAGGCTAGACAGCGGTGCGGCCACCGTCCGCGGGCAGGATCGCGCCGTGCACGAACGCGGCCTGATCGCCGACGAGGAACCCGATGGTCTCGGCGATCTCCCCGGCCTCGGCCACCCGCCGCGCCGGCGCCTGCGCACCGAGCGCCTCCAGCCGCTGCGCGCCGTACTGTCCGGTGGTGCCCTCGGTCCGCGTCGGCCCCGGCGCCACCGCGTTCACCCGCACGCCGTGCGGGCCGTACTCCGCCGCCCACGACTTGGTGAGCAGCTCGAGCGCCGCCTTGCTGGACGCGTAGACCGCCGATCCGGCGGTACCGAACGAGGCGACCATGGTGGAGACGTTCACGATCACCCCGCCCCCGCGGGCGGCCATGCCCGGCGCCACCGCGCCGACCAGGAAGAACGGTACTTTCACATTGATGGCGTAGCAGGCGTCGAAGTCGTCTTCCGCAATGCCCGCCGTCGCGCCGAAGACCGCGATGGCGGCATTGTTGACCAGGATGTCGACCGGTCCGGCGAGCTCATCGGCGGCCCGGGCCAGCGCCTGCGCGTCGGCGGCGCCCGCGAGCTCCGCCCGCGCGAACTCGGCGGCGCCGCCTGCGGCCCGGATCCGGCGGACCACCTCCTCGCCGCGGGCGGCGTCGCGCCCGGACACCACGACGTGCACGCCCCGCTCGGCCAGCAGAACCGCTGTGGCGCGGCCGATCCCGCTGGTTGCCCCGGTGACCAACGCGACTTTCCCGCTCAACGACACCGCCCCATCCTAGGTGCCGGACGCCCGCCCGGATCCGGCGAACCGGGGGGCTGACCGGCGAACTGCTTGTTTCCGCGGTGACCGGGTATCCGCCTCGGATGGGCAGCATGATCAAGAAAGCAGAGCATTTGCAGTACGCCGACCTCGGCGCGGCGGTCCGGCTGCGGCGGGACGAGTCCGAGGTGGTCGGCGAGCTCGTCGGCTTCACCCTGACCAGGGAGACCGACGTCGAGTTGGAGCTGAACGTCGCCGTGCTCGACCCGGCCGAGGTCACCGCCTGCGTGGAACCGGGCAGCGCCGTGGAGCTGCGCGGCGACCGCTACGAGGGCGACGATGCCGACCCGGAGGGGTGGAGCAACGCGGTGTGAGCCCGCGGTGGTGCGACCGGGATGCGGCCGCACCACCGGGGGTCACGCGGCGGCGGACTCCTCGGCGGGCGCCGCGGCCGGGGCCGCGGGTACCTGCGGGATCGTGACGGTGGCGACGACGCTCGCGATGGCGATCCCGAAGCAGGCGACGGTGTACCAGAGGCTGCCGACGGGGTCGCCGTCGGCGGTCACCCCGTCCACCGCCCCGAAGTAGTCCGGCAGCGCGGCACCCCACAGCACCGCCATCACCACCAGGTAGACGATGGCGTACCACTGCACGAAGGCATTGCGGTCACCGCGCACGGCGGAGGCCCCGGAGCGTAGCTCCGACCAGCGGCGCCACAGCAGCACCACCGCGACCACCGACAGCACGACCAGCTCCGCCACGTACACGAACCCGCGCACCGTGTCGCCCGCGATGCCGATCACCGTGGCGGGCAGCGGGAGCAGGAAGGTGCCGACCGAGGCGAGCAGCCCGATCACCACGGTGCGCCACACCAGCTGCACCCCGGTGAAGGTGGTCCCGGCGTCGACGTGGCGGCCGACGAAGTACTGCACACACAGCGCCAGCGACATCGGCCACAGCGCGGCGAAGACCACCACGCTCGGAATCGGGACGGAGTCGAAGAACGGCTGGTTGATCGGGTTGTCCAGGGACCACTCCCACCAGCGCAGCTGCGGGCCGATGTGGTCGAAGATCTCGTAGAAGGCGTGGTGCACGAAGCCGACGCAGGCCGCGCCGAGCAGCACGCCGTAGCGGCGGAACACCCCGAGCATCCGGACGATCTCGAAGGCCAGCGTCGCCATCAGCGGGTAGATCGCGACGATGTAGAGCGGCAGCCGCCCCCACAGGAAGTCGACGGTGAAGACGTTGTGCGCGAACATGGTGTCGACGTGCTCTTCGATGCCGAAGGCCGCCGGGAAGTACAGCGGCGGCTCGATCACGAACAGGTAGGCCGTCGCGCCGAACCAGAGCACCAGGTTGGTCGGGTCGCCGTGCCTGCGCAGCCGCAGGATGGCGTAGACCAGGGCGAGGACCGAGCCGAGCACGATGGTCAGCTCGAGCACCGGCAGCGTCCAGTTCTCCAGGGCGGCCGGGTTGCGGAATTCCACCAGGCCACCGGCCTCGGCGCACGAGAAGCCCAGCCGCTCGGCGAGTTCGGCGAAGGTGGGGGCACACAGGTCGCTCATCCGTTCACCGCCATCGGCTCGGCGGCCGCGGTGTACCAGCGGGTGCAGTCGTAGCCCGCGTCGTAGCGCGCGAACCACTCACCCGCCAGCGCGGGCAGCTTCTCGTGCTCGGGGTTGTGCCCGGGCAGCTGGCTGCGGAAGACCCCGGACAGCGCGGTGAACTGCTCACCGCGCGGGAGGCCGTCGAAGGCGCGCGGCATGGGCCCCTTGGTCAGGTAGGGCGCGAAGGCGCACAGCACTTTCTGCTTGAGCCGGTGCGTGGCGAACATCGACAGCGCGTCGACCTTGCGCTGGGCCAGCGGAACGTGCTGGTTGAAGCCAGAGCAGGCGATCCGGATCACCTTCATGACGTGCGCGAAGATCGACGGCGCCATCCGCATCCGGTACACCTCGTTGCCGACCAGGGCGTTGAACAGGATCAGCGCCGAGCTGCGGTGCTCGACCTCCTCGACGAAGTGCCAGAGGAACAGCGAGGCCACCCGGTCGTCGCCGGGGCGGAACAGCGTCGCCTCGTGGTCGAGCATGAGCTTGAAGACCGGCGTGAAGGTGGCCTCCAGGTCGGCGGTGTAGGCGAGCCGGTAGTCGGTGGAGGTCGCCTCGGTGAGCAGGTCGAACTCGCCGATCACCGCGTCCAGGGTGTTCTGCAGCCCCGGGTACTGCGCGATCAGCGCCTTGACGTGCTGGCGGTGCGCGGTCGAGTGGTGGCCCTCCTGCCGCATGAACGCCACCGCCTCCGCCGCCACCTCCGGATCGGTCATGACCGGCTTGAGCTGCATGATCAGCTTCACGATCATCTTCTCGAAGCCGACGGCGAGGAACGAGACGGCGTTGGTCATGCTCGACCAGGCCGGGTTCTGCGGATTCCAGCAGAAGGGGACGGCGGCGGTCTCGAAGCCGAAGTCCATTTTCCGGGGCTGTAACTGGGTCACGCCGTCACCATACACAAAACCGAGCGACTGTATGATGACTTTCGCGCTGGTATCGTCCGACCGGTGGCGCGCAGACGCGGATGGGGTGGCAGTCCGCCGGTCGACGACGAGGACGCGCAGCGGCGCATCGTCGCCACCGCGGTCGAACTGATCGGCGCGACCGGGGCGGCGATCAGCATCGCCCAGGTCGCCGAGGCGCTCGGCGTCATCCGGCAGACGGTGTACCGCTACTTCCCCACCGCCGAGGCGCTCATGACCGCGGCGGCCATCGCCTCCGTCGACGGATTCCTAAATCGGCTGACCGCGCACGTGGCCGGGCTCGACGACCCCGCCGAGGCAATGACCGAGGGGGTGCTCTTCACCCTGGTCGAGGTGCGCCGCACCCCGCACCTGGGGCTGCTGCTGTCGAGCTCCTACTCCGGGCGCGACCCCGACAGCCTCACCTCCGAGCAGGCCCGCACCTTCGGCATGACCATGATCCGGCGCTTCGACGTGGACTGGGAAGCGCACGGGTACGACGAGGGGGCGCTGCACGAGCTCGTCGAGTACGTGCTGCGGACCATGCAGTCGTTCTTCGTCTCCCCCGGGAACCCGCCGCGCGACGAGGAGCAGCTGCGCCGCTACCTGCGCCGCTGGCTGGGTTCCGCGATCGTCGCGCAGTCCGACGTCGTCCCGGGCCGGGTGCGGTAGGCGGGTGGCCGCGCACCCGGTCCGGCGTGCGCCGCGCAGTCGCGGCTACCGGGCGCGCACGGGTCCTCGATTCACACCCGGACCAGTTCGCCGGAGCGCACCCCCGCCAGATCGTCGACCAGCGCGGCCACGGTCTCCGCCGCGCACACCCGGTTGTCCCCCACTCCGCCGACCGGCCCCCGCTTGGCCCAGCCGGTGACGTAGAGCCCGGGCACGACATCGTCGGTGGCGGGGTCCACCACCCGACCCGCCCGGTGCGCGACCGTTCCTCGCTCGCTGAGCGGGACGCCGCGGATCGGCGTCACCTGGAACCCGGCGGCGCTGACCACCGAGTTCGCGCCGAACGTGCGGCCGGCGCGCGTCGAAACCCGCAGCGTGCGCCCATCGGCGATCTCCAGCCCGGTGGCCTCGCTGCCGAAGGAGAAGACCACGCGGGTGCGGCCGCGGGCGGGCGGGTCGGCGATGTCGACCGCGGGAAGCGCGGCGATGTCGCGGACGAACGCGCTCGGCGCGGCCCGCGGCGTCAGCCCCGCCCGGTCCGTGGCCAGGTCGACATTGCGCAGGTGCGCGAGCTTGTGGAAGACCGACGGGGTGAAGGCGACCCGGTCGGAGCGGGAGAGCACCAGGATCTGCTCGACCGGCCGCCCGCCGGGGTTCACCTCGTCGCGGGTGACGATGTGCCGCACCAGGTCCATCGCGACGTTCCCGCCGCCGACCACCAGGCAGCGCGGGCCCAGATCACCGGCGCCCGCGGGAGCGGGCAGCCCGGCGTTGTCGGCGGCGATGATGTCGATGGCGTGGTGGAAGCCGGGGATCCGGCGGTGGCTCTCGTGGCCGAGCGTGCGCGGGCGGGTCGCCCCGCAGGCCAGCACGACGGCGTCGAACTCGCGGCGCAGCTCCGCCACGGCGATGTCGACGCCGATCTCGGTGCCGAGCAGCACGGTGACCCGGTCGTCGCCGAAGGGCTTGCCGAACAGCGCGATCATGTCGCGCACCCGGCTGTCGGCGTGCGAGACGCCGCGGCGCAGCAGCCCGCCGATCTCCTCGTGCTTCTCGAACACCGTGATCCGCGCCGAGCCGGAGCGCTGCAGGATCTCCCGCACGGTGTACAGCGCGGCCGGGCCCGCCCCGACCACGGCGATACGCTGCGGCGCGGGCAGCGCACGGTGGCCGGTGTCGCGCGGCGCGGGCACCCGCGGCGAGCGCGGCCTGCCGCGGAAGAACTCCTCGTTGATCCGCGCGAAGGGCAGCTCGGTGCTGGTCAGGTCGAACTCGGACTTGATCGCCGACGCCGGGCAGGCCTCCACGCAGGCGGTGCAGTCGATGCAGGTGCGCGGGTCGATGTGCAGGGTCGCGGCCGTCCCGAAGCCGGGCTCCCCCGGCGCGGGGTGGATGCAGTTCTGCGGGCACACCTTGACGCACGAGGCGTCCTTGCAGCAGTGGCCGAGGATCACATGGGTCACGCGGGTTCCCTCACAGCAGGTTCGACTTGCGGTAGATCCAGCGGGAGCCGCGGTCCAGCAGCTCCTCCCGGCTCAGGAAATCCATCAGCGGCTCCGCGGCGCGGCGGAACATCATCCGGTGGTGCTCGTTGCCGTCGATGGCGCGCCGGACGGTCCGCCAGTCCAGGCCGATGTCCTCGTAGACCCGCCGGTTGATCAGGCTCTTCCCGATCACGTGGGTGCCGATCGCGATGATCAGCGCGCAGACCCGGCGCCGCAGCCGCGAGCGCCCGGCCAGCTGGTCGCGGATATTGCGCCGGGCGAACTGCATGTGCCGCGACTCCTCCACCACGTGGATGTAGGAGGTCTGGCGCACCGCGGCCGCCACCTCGGGGTCGGCCATCCAGTCGCGCTGCATGACGTCGAAGATCTCCTCCCCCGCCAGCACCAGCCCGTAGACCGCCTCGCGCCAGGCGACGTAGCGGAACAGCCAGCCGAAGACGGTGAAGGAGAAGTCGCGGCGGTGGAAGCGCGCGCCGATCCCGGCCACCGCGTTCACGAACATCAGCGAGTGCATGTTCTCGTCGGCGCACTCGTGCAGCAGGAAGCGGGTGTCCGGGCGCGCGGGGTCGACGTTCACGTGCCTGCGCAGCAGCGCGGACTGCAGCAGCAGCTCCAGCCAGATCGCGACCCCGAGGAACTGGGCCACCTCGGCCCTGGTCAGCAGCACCTGCTGGGCGGGCGGGAGCGCGCGCCACGCCGCGGTGTCGTACAGCGGCGACCAGCGCGGCGACATGCCGTGCGAGCGGTCGTCGTGCTCGGCGCCTGCGAAGATCGCCGGGTCGCGGGCGTCGAAGGACAGCCGCGCTGCCGAGGACAGCAGATCTTCGAACAGGGCATCGCTGTCCGCAGACGTCATCGTCACTCCTTCGGTCGGGCGGGATCGATTCGAGGTCCCACAACATTCGGAGCGCGGACCGGGCGGGACGGGCGCAGGGGTCGAGCCCCGTGGGCGATCGGGCACCGGGTCGGGTTACCGGGCCGCGGCCGGACCGGCGGTGTCGGTCCGCCGTCGATCCGCTCGCGGACCGGTTGGTTGCGATCCCATTGCGATCGTTTCGTTCAGCCACCCGAGGGTGCGTCCGAGGAGTAGATGTGGCAGGCTGTGCTGTGAGTACGGGTTGTCGCAGCGATCTCCCGGCTCTCAACAGAAAGCAACACAAAGTAAATGACGCAAGGCAGTGTGAAGTGGTTCAACGGCGAAAAGGGCTTCGGGTTCATCGCGCAAGACGGTGGCGGCCCTGACGTGTTCGTCCACTACTCCGCGATTTCCGGCTCCGGGTTCAAGTCCCTGGACGAGGGGCAGCGTGTCGAGTTCGAGATCGAGCAGGGCCAGAAGGGCCCGCAGGCTCAGAGCGTGCGCACCATCTGAGAGCAGCCAGACCTACGAAACCCGCGCCGGCAACGGCGCGGGTTTCGTGCGTTTTCGGGGAGGCTCGGTCAGCGAGCCGAGGAGTGGATGGCGTCCACGATCGCGGCGGCGACGCCGCGGTGCCCGGCGAGCGTCGGGTGGTAGGGCAGCATGGTGTCCCCGCCGACCACGGGGTCGAACCAGCGGGTGGCGGCGGGTGAGCACATGCCGTGGCCGATGGAGGCCCGGCGGGTGTCGATGTAGGTGGCGCCGTGCGCGGTGGCCTCCCCGGCGACCACGGTGTTGAGGCGGTCGAACTTGGACTGGATGTAGGCCGCGTCGTCGGCGAGCAGCCCGACCATGGCCGCGCAGGTGCCGGGGTCGAAGTAGGTGGGCCAGCCGTCGACGAAGATTCTGGCCTTCGGAGAGCGGCGCTCGATCTCGTCCAGTGCGGCCGCGTAGGCGGGGGCGATGGCGTCGATGGCGGCGTCCCACGCCGGGTCGGCCGCGGTCGCGCAGCTGCCGGTGACCGCCGCGGTGTGGCAGCCGCCGATGATGAACTTCGTCATCTCGGCGTCGTTGGCGCCGATGTGCAGGGTGACGATCTCGGTGTCGGGACCCAGCGCCTCGAACTGCGGCGCGACCGTGCCCGACTGCCGCCCGGTCAGGTCGCGGATCTTCGCCGCGCTGCACGTGCGGTCGTCCAGCTCGACGCCGAGCGCCCGGGCGACCAGGGCCGGGGCGTTCGCCGTCGAGCGGGCGCAGAGCAGCGGGGCCGACGGATCGATGTGCAGGACGCCGGTGGTCGCGGCGCCGGAGTCGCCGAGGGCGACGTAGCGGGCACCGCCCTGTGGTTCGGCGTGCGCGGCGGGCGTGGCGACGAGTGCGAGTGCGGCCGCGGTGGCGGCGCAGAGTCGGCGGATCATCGGACTTCTTCTCCTCGGGCAGCTTCGGGCCTGCGCGTGGGCCGCCTGGTGATCAGGAAGCCGAAGGCGGTGGCCAGGATGTACATGAGCACCGAGTAGACGGCGCTGGGAATGGCGACCTCGGTGCTGTCCAGCACGCTGAGCGCGATGGTGAGCGCGACGGTCGTGTTGTGGATCCCGATCTCCATCGAGCACGCGATCGCCTGCGGCTGCCCGAGCCGGAGCAGCCGGGCGCCCGCGTAGCCGAGGGTGAGGCTGGCCAGGCAGAACAGCCCGGTCACGACGCCGACCTGCTGGGCGTAGTCGACCAGGTTCTCGCGCTCGCTGAGCAGGGCCCCGATCGATACCAGGGCCAGCACCGCGATCGAGAAGACGCGGACCGGGCGATCGGCCCGTTCGGCGAACTCCTCCCGCCGGCTGCGCACCAGCATGCCGATCGCGACCGGGATGACCACGATCGCGATGACCTGCACGACCTTGGCGAGCTGCAGCCCGAGCTCGCCCTCGGCGTCGAAACGGGCGATGGCGAGATTGGTGATGACCGGGATGGTCACGGCGGCCAGCACCGAATTGATCGCGGTCAGCGTGATGTTGAGCGCGACATCGCCGCGGAAGAGGTGGCTGAACAGGGTCGCCGTCGTCCCGCCCGGCGAGGCCGCCAGCAGCATCACCCCCACCGCGAGCAGCGGGTCGAGGTCGAAGGCGGTGACGAGCCCGAAGGCGATCAGGGGCAGCACCACGATCTGCAGGCCGAGCGCGACGGCGACCGCCTTCGGACTCCGCGCCACCCGTCGGAAGTCGGCGACGGTCAGGGTCAGCCCGAGGCCGAACATGATGATGGCGAGGGCGATCGGCAGGCCGACCGTGATCAGGGCTGAATCGTTCATCTATCCGGTTCCGATCGGCTTGCCGAAGAAGGAGGCGAAGGTTTCCCCGAAGTTCTCGGCCAGCGCCCGGGTCCCCGCGGGGTCGAGGGCGAGCCAGCCGACGTCGGCGGTGCTGCAGCGCCGCTGGGCCGGGACGCCGTCGAGCCGGTCGCGCAGCCAGAGCATGGCCGGGCCGACGCCGGAGATCTCGGTGACGACGTGCTCGGCGAAGTGCTCACGGGTGTACTGCACGCCGGCGGCGGGGTCCTGGCAGTAGGTGTCGACGAGGGTGTCGACCGGGCCGACCGGGATCAGCTCGTCGGGGTTGCCCTGCCAGATGTACATCGGCATGTCCGGCACGGCCTTGCCCATGCGGGTCTGATCGAGCACCCTGCGCACCGCCGGGTCGTCGAAGGGGTCGCCGTCGGCGTGCAGGAAGCCGGTGATGTTCAGGAACGGGGCCAGCGCGGTGTTCCACTGCACGCACAACCCGCCCTTCACGGTGGCCAGCGCCTTGCCCAGCGGGTCGAGGCGGCGGTCGAGCAGCGCGGCGAAGTCGGGGTACTCGCGGGCCAGGCCGATGACCGCGGACAGGATCATCCCCGACCACAGGCCCTTGTTGCCGTTGACCAGCACCGGCCCGAGGTCGGCCGGAACTCCGCCCTCGGCGGCGCCGACGATGTTCAGCTCGGGCGCGTAGCTCTGCTTCAGCTCAGCGGCGTGCCCGGTGGCGATGGCGCCGCCGGAGTAGCCGTACATGCCGATTCGAGCGTCGGGCGTCACCCGCAGCGGCTCGAAGGCGCGAGCGGCGCGGATGCCGTCGAGGGTGATGCGCCCGGCCAGCGGCCCGGCGGCGTACGCCTCCTTCGGCCCCTGGTGGTCGGGGATGACCACGGCCCAGCCCTGCTGCAGCGCGCCCTGGGCGAGCATGAACTCGAGCGGCGCGACGATCTGGCCCAATGCCGCGCCCGCGGACCACTGCTGCACGGCGTAGGAGGGTGAGCAGTAGGCGGCCAGGGAGTCGACGGCGATCTGGACCGAGAGCATCTTGTCCGGGGCCGACCCGCGCGGTTTCAGCACGGTGGCCACGGCCGGGATCGCTTCGTCACGGCTGTCATTGGAGCGGAAGGAGACCTGCCACGCGTCCACATTGAGCGGAATCAGCCCGAAGTTCGCGGGATTGATCTGCCTGGCCGCGAGGATCTCGCCCGGGGCCGCGGCAGCTACGAGTTCGGCGGGCGGCCGGTAGAAGGCGGGGTCGAGCTCCGGCGGGGCCGGGACGGCCGCGGCGGGCTGTACCGGGATCGGCGCGGGCTCGGCGTGCGCGAACGTCGCCGTCGCGGTCAGCATGCCCGCGGTCAGTACCCCGCACATCGAGACGATCCGACGACCACGGCGTCCTCGGGTCTGCATCATTCACTCCTCCAACCTTTGTGATACCAAGTGGGATCACATTTGCTGCGCATACGATCGCATAGACGTGACCTGGATCGCAATGGACGGGGAGATTCGCTCGGCACCGCGCCCGGTCCGCGATCAGATGCCGGTGCCGAGCAGCGAGTAAGACATGAAACCGATTGGTGCCAGATGCAGGCAAGTCGTACAGCTCACGGTGTCACGATGGGAAGGTCCGGGTCCGGGGCGTCGAGCAGCCGGAGCAGGTGAGCCGACACCCCCGGCGCCGCCGCCACGGTGTGCCGGGAGGCGATGGTGTGGGCGCTGCCGTCGCTGTCCGTGACGATCGCTCCGCTCTCCCGGGCGATCAGTACTCCGGCGGCGGTATCCCATGGCTTGTTGGAGAGCATGACGCAACCGTCGGTGCGCCCCTCCGCGACCCAGGCCAGGTCGAGTGCGGCGGATCCGAACATCCGGACGCGCTCGACCTTCGCCGCCAGCGCCGCGGTGATCGCGAGCCGTCGGCGATTTCTCTCGACGGCCCCTTCGCCGACCGCGTAATCGCCGATCGAGACAATCGCACTGCCCAGCCCGTGCGCGGTGCCGGCGCGGATCGCCTCGCCGTTCCGGCGCGCTCCGCCACCGCGGGTCGCCCAGTACTCCAGGTCGAGCATCGGTGCGTTGATCACGCCGACCAGGGGGCGATCACCCTCGATCATCGCCAACGACACCGCGCACAGCGGCAACCCGTGGATGAAATTCGACGTTCCGTCGATGGGGTCCAGAACCCACCGCTTCGACGACGGCGCGGCGGGCCCGGTTTCGCCCTCCTCGCCGAGAAATCCGATCTCGGGCGTCCGCGCAGCCAGAAACCGCTGAATGCGCTCCTGAATCTGCACGTCGAGGTCGGTCACGAAGTCGCGATCCCCCTTCGCTTCCACCCGACCAGGAGCGGTCGTCGACAACAGCTCGGCACCGAGCCGCACCGCCCGCCGGGCGGTATCGAGCGGTTCTCGCAGGTCGCTCACTGCGGGATCGCCTCGCGTGCTCCGTTCCAGGCGGATCGGAAGACGTCATCGAAGGTCGAGAAGATTCCGGCAGGCCGACTGGATCGCCTCGTCACGAAGGTGGGCGATTCGAGACCTCGGGCATGCGGCAGATAGGGCTGCATCACGCACAGTTCTCGGTCGACCATGGTGAGGTTGAAACGCGGAATGGCATCGTAGGTCCGGATTTCGATTCGGCCGGTCACCTCGTCGGAAACGAGGCCGCGCAGCCGCTCGAGGACGCCGATATTGAGCCGGGTCAGGTGGGTGAGCGTTCCTGGCGCGTGTCCCTCCTCCGCTTCTCGCATCGTGATGTGCGCACCTGCCGGATCGAGGAACAGGCACCGAATCGTCGCCCCGGCTTCGAGCATGCGGACGATATCGGAGTCGGTGGATTGTTGGCACAGCAGATTGAGCGAGATGCCCATCAGATCGAGGGACTGCGCGTTACGGAGCCACTGCTGGGGCGGCATGGTCCGCAGGAAGTCGGAACGACTGGCGAAGACCGTCTCGGCGGCAGTCTGTGTGGGATGATCGATGATGGGCGCCGACCCCGGGTCGGACAGGCCGAACAATTCGGCGACAGTACAGCCGGGAAACATCGCTTGGAGTACGCGACAGCGATCGGGGTACGGCAACCCTTTCACATCGCCGCGCAGCCATCGATAGAACTGCGCCCGCCCTGGGGCGGTCCCGATCAGATGCGCATCGATCGACGCGGCGACTCGGTCGTATTCGCGGCAGAACCCACCGTAGGTCAGATGCTTCCGGCGCAGCTCGATCTCCAGGCGCAGCACCGACCTCCCCCTCGAAGAGCACGCGACAGTTTACCGGTCTTCGGCGCAGACGATACCAAGAAGCGACCCGTCGAGACCGTGAGGCAGAAGACGGTACTTCCGTGGCGTCGAGAGGGGACGGCTCCGAACGACATGGTTGCTCGACAAGTTGACCAACGCATTCGGATTCGTGCTGGAGAACACGCCTTGACCATCGCTTCGACAGCTTCCTGCACACAGCGCCGAAAGAGGAACGCGACATGGTCGCGGTAGACCCGCGCTGGCTGGACTGCGGATTCGATCCCGAGCACCTCACACCGCAGGCAGCCGACCTGATTCTCCGCTTTCATCGGCACGGTCCCGGGCACAACTGCTTACCGGGGATCGCGGCCCTGGCTTTTCTCACCGAACCGGCGGCCGGGGACGACTGGGAATAGGCGTGGATCGACACATTCGCATCGAGTACGCGGGCGGCGCGACCTTCGACTATCGGGTCAGCGACGCGGCAGCCGTCGAACTCGAGCGAAAATTGCGCGACTGGTTGCCGGACGCCGAGATAACCGTGGACGATCAGGTGACCGACGGGCTGCCCATGGTCCCCTGCGCCGGTCTGTGGGAGCCGTAGTTCGCCCGGGTCAGGGCTCGACGCAGTCGTAGAAGTGGCCGATCATGCGCTCGTGGGCGGGCCTGCCGCCCGCCCACTCGTACAGCGTCGGAATCTCGCTCACCTGTAACAGTGTGATCACTGCGAAGGTGCTTCGGCTGCGAGGATTTCGGGTCCGTAGCGGCGGGTGAGGAAGGTCCAGGGGTCGGCGTAGCGGCCGCGGCGTTCGAGGCGGCGTTGCGCTTTCAGGAAGAGCAGGACGGCGGGGCGCAGGGCAGATCCGAGCAGGAGTGGGAGCCGCCCGCCCGCCGCGGCGACCCAGGCGACGGTGTCGGGCCAGTCGTGGGCCTGGAAGTCGAGCAGAGCCTGCGATTCGGTGGTGTCGAACCAGCCGGTGAAGCTCCAGCCGCGGTCGTCGCTGGGGTCGCCGGGGAGTCCGGCGGCCGGGCCGAGCCTGCCGAGGCCGGTGGCGGCGGCGATGTCGTCGCTGAGTTCCTGCTGGCGGTGGCGGTAGCTGTCGTTGCCTGCGATGAGGAGGATCCGGCCGGTGACGGCGGGGCCGCGGTCGGCGGCGTTGACGAAGGCGAGGGCGGCGTCGCGGGCGTCGATGGCGTGGATGAGGTTGTCGGTGGGGGTCGCGCGCATGAGCGAGAGGTAGTCGCCGTTGAGGCGGCCTGCGCCGACCGGGGAGATGACTCCGCCGAGGCGCAGCACGGCGTGCGGCAGCCCACTGCCGGTGACGACGGCTTCGCCGAGCACCTTGTCGGCGCCGTACCGGTCGATCGGGGACACCGGGGTGTCGGCGGTGATCGGCTCCGGGTGCCGGTGCGGGTTGCGGGAGCCGTAGACCGCGGCGCTGGAGGCGAAGAGCAGCAGCGGGGGCGCGGCGAGCAGGCGGGCGGCCTCGACGAGATGGGAGGTGCCGTCCACGTTCACCTTCCGGGCGAGCGCGGGCGCCCGGTAGGAGATCGGGGCGTAGATCGCGGCCAGGTGCACGATCACGGCGGGGCGGTGTGCGGCGACGACGGCGTGCACGGCGTCGCGGTCGAGCAGGTCGGTCCAGGACGGGATGAGCGCGCCGGAGAGCGCGGCGGCCGCGGTCTCGGTGGCGTCGGTGCGGAGGTCCACGGCGATGACCGTGTGGCCGCGGGCGAGCAGCAGTTCGGTGCAGAGCGCGCCGATCTGGCCGAAGGCGCCGGTGACCAGGACGGTGCTCACCGGTCGCTCCGGCGGGCGAGCGCGGCGCCCGCGTCGCGCAGGCGCGGGGAGAGCCGGACCGAGACCAGCGGGGTGCGGATGTCCTCGCGCACGCGGGTGAGCCTCGAGGAGGCGATCCGCCAGGTGTCGCCGTGTTTGTCGTAGGTTTCGTGGTAGTGGCCGTAGCCGTGCAGGTCGAGGCCGGGGGCGAGGTGCACGATGTCGTGCAGCGCCCAGACTCCGGTCGCGGTGGTCGGCGAGGTGAGGGCGAGTTCCGGGTTGTGAACCTGGTGGACGGTGGTCTTGCCGTCGCCGAGGGTGGCGCGGAGGTAGCGCACGAACTCGTCGGCGCCGGTGATGACCCGGCCGCCCGCCGCTGAGGTGTCGCTGACGAAGTCGTCGGTGAACAGCTCGCGCCACTGCTCCCACCGCTTGGTGTCGAGGTAGCGGCAGTAGCGCCCCTTGAGCGCGGTCAGCGCGAGGATCTCGCGCCACCCTTTCGAGTCGTCCACGCCACTCCCCTTCCGAATCCTGCGGACATGCCTAACACGGCTGCCGACCGCTGGTCAACAATTCTTCCCCTACGGGATAAATGTAACCCATTGACTGAATCGGCCAGTTATTTTCCGACCGGGAAAAATCGGCGCGCCGTGGAGTACACAGGGACCGAGAATCTGATTCGCAAGAATGAGAACGAGGTACCGATGTCGGCGAAGAGCTACCGGGTCGTGCAGTGGACGACCGGCAATGTGGGCAAGAGTTCGGTGCGGGCGCTGCTCGCGCACCCCGCGCTGGAGCTGGTCGGGTGCTACGCGTGGTCACCGGAGAAGGCGGGCAGCGATGTCGGTGAGCTGGCCGGGCTCGACCCGGCGGGCGTCACGGCCACCGACGATGTGCGGGCGCTGCTGGCGCTGGAGCCGGACTGCGTCGTCTACAACCCCATGTGGATCGATGTCGCCGAGCTCGAGCAGATCCTCGCCTCGGGCGCGAACGTGGTCACGACCGCGTCCTTCATCACCGGCCACAACCTGGACGCCGACCGGGCGCGCCTGGCGGAGGCCTGTCGCCGCGGCGGCTCCACGCTCTTCGGCTCCGGGGTGAGCCCCGGGTTCGCGCAGCTGCTGGCGATCGTCGCGGCGAATGCCTGCGACCGGGTGGACAAGGTGACCATCGCCGAGCAGGCCGACACCACCTTCTACGACTCCCCCGCCACCGAGCGCCCGGTCGGCTTCGGCACCCCCATCGACGACCCGGCGCTGCCCGGCATGGCCGAGCAGGGCACCAAGGTCTTCGCCGAGGCGGTGCGGCTGCTCGCCGACTCGCTCGGCGCCGAGCTGGACGAGATCCGCTGCGTCGCCGAGTACGCGCAGACCACGGAGGATCTCGACCTCGGCTCCTGGACCATCGGGAAGGGTTGCGTCGCCGGTGTGGCCGTGAGTTGGCAGGGCATCGTCGCCGGGAAGACGGTGGTCGACGTGAATGTGCGGTGGCGCAAGGGGCAGACCCTGGATCCGGACTGGAAGCTCGACGGCGACGGCTGGAAGATCACGGTGGACGGCCGCCCGACGGTGACCATGAACGTCGGCTTCCTGCCGCCGCCGGACTTCGTCGGCGAGACCATCGCCGACTTCATGGTGCTCGGCCACATCATGACCGCCATGCCGCCCATCCACGCCATCCCGGCGGTGGTGCAGGCGCGGGCCGGGATCGCCACCTACACCGACCTGCCGCTGACCCTGCCCCGCGGCATCCTGAGCGCCCGGTGAGGCCCCGGCTGCGCGCGGCCGCCGTGCTCGCCGCGGCCGCGCTGCTGGCGGTCACCGGGTGCGGCCGCTCCGGGGAGCCGGGGCGGGAGGGCTCCGGAACTCCGGCCGTCGGTGCGGAGTTCGGTGATCTCGGTGCGGTCTGCGGCAGCGGTTCGCCCACGAAGGCAACCGGGCGCGGGGTCACCGCGGACAGCATCACCGTCGGGGTGGTCAGCGATCTCGGGTTCACCAAGAACCCGGAGTTCATCGATGCCGCGGAGGTCTTCACCGCCTGGTGCAACGAGCACGGCGGCATCGCCGGGCGGCGGATCGAGCTGACGGTGCGTGACACCAGGCTCACCGAGGTCAAGCAGCGCATGCTGGAGTCGTGCCGGGACGATTTCGCGCTGGTCGGCGGTGGCGCGGGGCTGGACTCGCTGGGCGTGAAGGATCGGCTGTCGTGCCTGCTGCCCAGCTTCCCGGCCCAGGTGGCGCAGCCGGGCAGCGTCGGCGCCGACCTCGAGGTGAGCGCCTCCCCCACCACGCTGCCCCGGCACGACATCTACACCGGCTTCCGGCAGTGGCTGCTCGAGACCTACCCGGCGTCCAAGGACACGATCGGGTACGTGAGCGCCGACTCGCCGGTGTCCAAAATCCTCGGCGACAAGGGGAAGGAGAGTTTCGAGGCGCTCGGCGCGCGGATCGTCTACGACGACCGCTACCCGATCGCGGGCGTCCCGGACTGGACCCCGTTCGCACAGGCGATCAAGGACCGGGAGGTCCGCGGACTCGTCTTCAACGGCGAACCGCGGCAGCTGGTGAAGCTGGAGGAGGCGCTCACCGGGATCGGCTACCGGCCGGACTGGATCGACGCGACGAACAACAACTACAGCACCGCGTTCCTGGAGGGGCTGGGGCAGTCGCTGGAGTTCCAGAACAATGTGGCCGATCTGGGCGGGGTCGGCCCGATCGAGGACGGGGCCGCCGTTCCGGCCATGGCGCAGGTGCGCGAGCTGTTCGCCGCGTACGCCCCGGACACCGAGCTGAGCTTTCCGCAGCTGCGCTCGCTCTCGGCCTGGCTGCTCTTCGCCCGCGCGGCCGCGAGCTGCGGGGACGACCTCACGCCGCGTTGCGTCTATGAGGCCGCCACAGCCGAAAAAGCCTGGACGGCCGGTGGTCTGCAGGCGCCGATCGATCTCTCCGACCGCGAGGGCACCTCGGTGTGCTTCAACATCGAGCAGGCGGGCCGGGACGGTTGGCAGCCCGCCGACTTCCGCCCGGACACCGGGCCGTACCGCTGCGACGTGCGGCCGTATGCCTTCCGCGGCGACTACGGCGCGCCCCTGACGCTCGGCGATGTCGGGAAATCCATGGCCGACCTGCGGTGACCGGGTACGCGGGCGGGCGGTCCGCCCCCGTAGGCTGGGCGGATGAGCGAGGGGGTACCGCGGCGGCCGGGGCGGCCTGCCAAGCTGAGCCGGGAGCGGATCGTCGCCGCCGCCGGGGAGCTACCGCTGGACTCGCTGACCATGCAGGGGGTCGCCGATGTGCTCGGGGTCGACCGCAAGGCGCTGAACTACTACGTCAGTGACCGGGCCGGGCTGCTCCAGCTGCTCGCGCTCGGGGCGTTCGAGACCGAGATCGCCGGGTTGCGGTTCGGGCCGGAGACGGGCTGGCCGGAGCTGCTGCGGCTCTGCGCGGCCGCCATGCGGGCGGCGTACCTACAGGTCGGTGGGTTGATCTCGGCGATCGACTTCGGGGCGGTGCGCGGAAACGAGGCGCTGGAGACCGTGGAGCGGATTCTCACGCGGTTGATCGAGGCGGGGTTCACCTCGCGGGAGGCGGGGCGGACGCTGACGCTGCTCGCCGAGATCGCCAGGGCCGCCGCCTACGAGACGCTGGAGAACACCGGGGGGCCGCCGGAGGCGCAGGCGCACAACGTCGTGCATGCGCTGGCCGGGGCGGATGGCGAGCAGTTCCCGGCGCTGCGCCGGATCGCCGCCGAGCGGGATGCCGTGCGGGATCGGGGCGTGCAGTTCGAGTTCGACCTGGATGTGGCGCTCGCCGGGCTCGCCGCCCGCCTGCGTGACCGAGCCTAGGTGGAGGTGCGTCCGGCGACAGCCTCGAGGTCGTGGCGGCGGGCAGGCGCGGCGGTGAGGTCAGGGCGGTCGGCTGCGTGGAGCGGCACGGCGCGGCTGACGCTCCGCCCCGGCCGCCACGACCCCGGAGCCCGGCCGGTGTGCCGCTTGACCAGCCGGTGCAGCGTCGCCGGGTCGGCGACGCCGACCGCGGCCGCGATCTCGGTGAGCGGCTGATCGGTGGTGCGCAGCAGGTGCAGCGCGTGCCGCAGCCGGACCCGCGCCACCAGTTGCAGCGGGCTGAGCCCGGTGGCGGCGGCGGTGCGGCGGGCCAGGGTGCGCGGGCTCGTCCGGCACTGCGCGGCCAGCGATTCCAGGGTGTGCGGGTGCTCGGGGTGCGCGCGCACGAAGGACTCCAGCGCGGCGACCGCGGCGTCGCGGGACGCCAGCTGCGAGGGGATGAGGAAGCTCGCCTGGGAGGCGCGCTGGTCGACCACGAGCCGGGCGGCGAGTTCGTCGGCGAGCGCGGCGCCCGCGTGCTGCCGCATGATCGAGAGCACCAGGTCGATGTGGGCGAAGGCGGCGCCCGCGGTGCGGATGGGGCCGTCGCGCAGGACCATGTCGTCGAGCACCACATCGGCGCCGGGGGCGCGGCGGGCGAGTTCGGCGCCGAGCCACCAGGTGGTGACGCAGCGGCGGCCGGTGAGCAGGCCGGCCGCGCCGAGCACGAAGACCGCCGTGCAGGAGGCGGCGATCTCCGCGCCGCGCGCGTGCGCCCGGGTGAGCCACTGGCCTGCGGGAGCGATATCCGGCGCGGCGAGGCGGGCGGTGATCTCCGCGGGGTCGGCGGCGCCCAGACCTGGGACCACGACGATGTCGCGCGGCCGGGCACGGGCGAGGGGCCGGGCCGTGGCGGTGAGCCCGCCGCGCACCCGGACCTCCGGCTCGGGTGCGACGAAGCGCAGGTCGAAGGTGGGCGTGCCGAGGATGCTGTTGGCTGCCGAGACCACGTCGACGGTGCTGCCGACCGCGCTCGCGCTCGCGCCGTCGAGCACGAGCAGGTCGATTCCGATCATGTGGCAAATTCTGCAAGAAAGATGTCGCATCAGCCACTGTCGGGAATCCGGTGCCGACGGCAGAGTCGAGGCGAAGAATCCGAACGGACGGAAAGGCCCGACATGCCCCTGCTGCGAGTCACCCTGACCCCCGGCGCCTTCGACGACGCACGGAAGGCGCTGCTGGCGGCCGCGCTCACCGATGCCGCGTGCCGCGCCGAATCGCTGCCCGACGACCCGCGCAGCCGGATGGGCGCGCTCGTAGTGGTGCAAGAGCTCGCCCCCGGCGCCTTCTACTCCGCCGGGCACCCGGCCGACGCGGCGGTGGCGGGGGTCTTCATCGACTGGCAGGTCAGCGCCGGGGTGCTGGACGGCGCCCGCAAGGCGCGCTTCGCCGCCGAACTCCAGGACGCGGCGAAGGCCGTCGCGGGCGATGACGGCAGGCCGGTGGTGACCTCGTGCGTGATCCACGAGGTCCCGGAGGGGCAGTGGGCGCAGAACGGCGCCATCCGGCGGCTGCCGGAGATCACCGCCCGCGCCCGCTTCGAGCACCTCACCGCGCTGGTCGATCAGCGGTAGCCGGTGCTCTCCGCCAGCTCGGCGGCTTCCCGCATGAGTTTCGGCACGATTTCGCCGAAGGCCAGCAGCTTCGGGTTGTCGCCCGCCCGCTGGTAGCCCTGCTCCAGCACGATGGCGAGTTTCCAGCGGGCCAGGATCAGGTAGTAGTCGAAGTCGTCGACCTGCCGCCCGGAAACCTCCGCGAACCGGGCGACCAGCTCGTCGCGGCCCGGCATGCCGTGCACGCCGACGTGGCCCGCGGTCGCCCCCGGGTCGTCGGTGTCGTCCGGCCAGTCCTTCAGCGCCCAGGCCAGATCGAGCTTGGGGTCGCCGATGGTGCCCATCTCCCAGTCCACGATGGCGGCGAGCCGGGCCGGGCCGCCGTGCGCGAACATGACATTGGCCCACTGGTAGTCGCCGTGCATGAGCCCGGGGACGAAGTCGAGCGGGCGGTGCGCGGTGAGCCAGGCGGTGGCGGTCGCCATGCCGTCCAGCTCGCGGCCCCTGATCCGCTCGAACATGCCGCTCCAGCGCTGCACCTGGCGGTCGTGGAAGCCGTCCGGCCTGCCGAGGTCGTCGAGGCCGCGGGCCCGCCAGTCCACCGTGGTCAGCTGGGCGACGCCCTCGACCAGGCGGTAGGCCAGGTCGGCCGGGTCGCTGTCGAAGGGCTCCGGCCAGCAGGCGCGGTGGTCCATCGGTGCCCAGCCGTCGATGTGGGCCATGAGGTAGAAAGCGCGGCCGAGCACCTCGGGGTCGGCGCAGACGGCAATGCCGCGGGCGTGCGGGACGTCGGTGCCGTCCAGCGCGGCGGTGATGCGCCACTCGCGAAGAATGCCTGTGTCCCGCTCGGCGGGTGCGCTCGCGGGCGGGATGCGGAGCACGCTGTGGTGCTCACCGCGCCGGAGTTCGTAGATCTCGTTCTGCGCGCCGCCGGAGAGCCGGGTGACCTCGAGCGGGGCGCCGGCGCCGAGCCCGTTCTCGTCCAGCCAGGCGGCGAGGCGCGCCGTGTCGATTCCGGTCATCACTCGTCTCCCAGGAAGCCGGCGTACTGCGCGAGCGCGGCCTCGCGTTTGCGGGGCAGCCATTCGGTGGGCCACAGGTCGGTGGTGCCGGCGTGGTCGCGCAGCACCTGGCGGGCGACGGTGGTCTTGTGCACCTCGGTGGGGCCGTCGGCGAGCCCCATGACGGCGGCGCCGGTGATCATCGTCATGAGCGGCACCTCGTCGGTGACGCCGAGCGCGCCGTGCACCTGCATGGAGCGCCAGGCGATGTCGTGCAGCACGGTCGGCATGACGACCTTCACCGCGGCGATGTCCTTGCGCACCTTCCTGTAGTCGTTGTACTTGTCGATCTTCCAGGCGGTGTGCAGCACCAGCAGCCGGAACTGGGTCAGCTGGGCCCAGGAGTCGGCGATGTAGCCCTGGACGAACTGCTTGTCGGCGAGCGGGCTGCCCGCGGTCTCCCGGCTCAGCGCCCGCTCGCAGAGCATGTCCAGCGCCTTGTGCGCGAGCCCGATGGTGCGCATGGCGTGGTGGATGCGGCCGCCGCCCAGCCGGGTCTGGGCGATCGCGAAGGCCTGGCCCGCGCCGCCGAGCAGCGCCGAGTCCGGCACCCGCACGCCGCTGTAGTGGATCAGCGCGTGCTGGCCCGCCGCCTCGGGCTCGCCGTAGAGCCGGACGTCGCGCTCGATCTCGATGCCGGGGGTGTCGGCGGGCACCAGGAACATGGACATGCCCTTGTACGCGCCCGCCTCGGGGTCGGTGATCGCCATGACGATGAAAAAGGCGGCGGTCCTGGCATTGGAGGAGAAGTACTTCCAGCCCTCGAGCACCCAGTCGTCACCGTCCCGGACCGCGGTGGTGGTGAACTGCCGCGGGTCGGCGCCCGCCTGCGGCTCGGTCATGGAGTAGCAGGAGAAGATCTCGCCGTCGAGCAGCGGGCGCAGGTACCGCTCCCGCTGCTCGGGGGTGCCGTAGTGCGCGAGGATCTCGGCATTGCCGGTGTCGGGGGCCTGGCAGCCGAAGACGATCGGGGCCCACGAGCAGCGGCCCAGGATCTCGTTCAGCAGTGCGAGCTTCACCTGCCCGTGGCCCTGGCCGCCGAGTTCGGGGCCGAGGTGGGTGGCCCACAGCCCCTGGTCGCGCACCTTCTGCTTGAGCGGGGCGATGGCATCGCGGCGCTTGCCGGTGAGCGGCACGAACTGCTCGTGCGGCCAGACCAGGTCCAGCGGCTCCACCTCGGTGCGGACGAACTCGTCCGCCCAGTCCAGTTTGGCCTGGTAGTCGGGATCGGTCTCGAAATCCCACGCCATGTCGTCGTCTCCTTCGTCGGTCGGGTCGGGAAATTCAGGGCATGCCACCGTCGGAGCGCAGCGTGGCCCCGGTGGTGAAGCTGGAGGCGTCGGAGGCGAGGAACAGCGCCGCGCCGACGATCTCGGGCGGGCGGCCCGCGCGCTGCAGGGCGTGTGCGCCGAAGGGGTTGGGCACGGCGTCGGTGTCCCAGCCCGCGGTGGCGCCGGTCAGGTGCGGGCCCGCCATGAGGGTGTTGACCCGGACGGTCGGGCCGAAGGCGAGCGCGAGCCCCTCGGTCATGGCATTGAGCCCGGCCTTGGCGGCGGCATACGGCACGATCGACGGCCGCGGGCGGATCGAGCCGGACGAGCTGACATTGATGATCGAGCCACGCCCGGCCGCCACCATGCGCTCCCCGATCAGGACCGAGAGCCGGAACGGGCCCTTGAGGTTGAGGTTCAGCACCGCGTCGAAGAGCTTTTCGCTCACGTCGCCGAGGGTGTCGTAGACCGGCTGCATGCCGGCGTTGTTGATGAGCACGTCGACCCGGCCGAAGCGGGCGTAGGCGGCTTCGACCAGGCCATCCAGCTGGTCCCAGCGGCCCACGTGCACGGCGTGCGGCAGCGCGGCGCGGTCGGTCTCGCGTTCGATCTCCGCGCAGGTGGCGGCGCAGGTGGCGTAGTCGCGGCCGGCGATCACCAGGTCCGCACCGCAGCGGGCGGCGCCGAACGCCATCTCCCGGCCGAGGCCGCGGCTGCCGCCGGTCACCAGCACGACGCGGCCGGTCAGGTCGAACAACTGGTCGGCGTAGCCCATCTCAGACTCTCGCTCTCACTTCTCAGAATGCTATTCTTGATTTCGAGAGTGACATACCCGCACCGGGGTGCACAAGGAGGTCACATGCCGGAGCAGGACACGGTCGTGGTGGTAGCGGGCGGGGCGAGCGGGATCGGCGCCGCCACCGCACGGCGGCTCGGCGCGGCGGGATGCCGGGTGCTGGTGGGCGACTTCGACGCGGATGGCGCGCGGCGCACCGCGGACGAGGTGACGGCGGCGGGCGGCACCGCGCTGCCGCACGCCTTCGACCTGGCCGACGAGGAGTCGGTGCGGGAGCTGATCGCCGCGGCGGTCGGCGAGTACGGCGGGCTGGACGGGCTGTTCAATGTCGGCGCCGACATGCGCGCGCTGCGCGGCGACACCGACGTGGTCGACATCGACCTCGCGGTATGGGACCGGCTGCTCACCGTGAACCTGCGCGGCTACCTGCTCACCATGCGCCACGCCATCCCGCACCTGCTGCAGCGCGGCGGCGGCGCGATCGTGAACACCTCGTCGGCCGCCGCCTTCCAGGGCGAACCCGCCCGCCCCGCCTACGCCGCCGCCAAGGCCGGGATCGGCGCGCTCACCCGGCACGTCGCCACCCGCTGGGGCCGCGATGGCATCCGCTGCAACGCGGTGGCGCCGGGCTTCACCGCCACCGAGGCCATTCGCGCGGCCGAGCGCTGGCCGGAGCTGGAGGCCGGTGCGCTGTGCCGGATGCACAGCCCACGGGTCGGCGAGAGCGCCGACGTGGCCGGGCTGGTCACCTTCCTGCTCTCCGACGACGGCGCCTGGATCAACGGCCAGGTGCTGAACATCGACGGCGGCACCGTCCTGCGTTGAGCGGAGCCCAGGCAATGTTGCCCACTGCGGTAATAACCACACCGAATAGTTGCGCGAGCGGTAACTACGCTGGTCACGGCGGCCGACATCGCATGGGGTAGCCTCCCGGAAATGACAGATCCGGTCGATATGAAGCCGCGCAGCCGCGATGTCACCGACGGGATGCAGCGGGCCCCCTCCCGGGCCATGCTGCGCGCCGTCGGGCTCACCGACGACGACTGGGACAAACCGCAGATCGGGATCGCCTCGGCCTGGAACGAGGTGACCCCGTGCAACCTCACCCTGCGCACGCTGGCGCAGCGGTCCAAGGAGGGGGTGCGCGCGGCGGGCGGGGTGGCGCTGGAGTTCGGCACCATCACCGTCAGCGACGGCATCTCCATGGGGCACGAGGGGATGCGCGCCTCGCTGGTCAGCCGCGAGGTGATCACCGACAGCGTGGAGACGGTCGTGCACGCCGAGCGGCTGGACGGCTTCATCGGCCTGGCGGGCTGCGACAAGAGCATCCCCGGCATGCTCATGGCCGCCGCCCGGTTGGACCTGCCCAGCGTCTTCGTCTACAACGGCTCCATCCTGCCCGGCAACCACAACGGCACCTCGCTCGACATCACCAGCGTCTTCGAGGCGGTCGGCGCCTGCGCGGCGGGCCGGATCGACGAGCACGAGCTGGGCCAGATCGAGCGCAAGGCCTGCCCGGGCGAGGGTGCCTGCGGCGGCATGTTCACCGCCAACACCATGTCCTCCATCGCCGAGGCGCTCGGGCTCAGCCTGCCCGGCTCGGCCTCCCCGCCCGCCGTCGACCGGCGCCGCGAGGACGATGCCCGCCGGTCGGGCGAGGCCATCGTCGGCATGCTGCGGCTCGGCATCCGGCCCAGCCAGATCCTGACCAAGCAGGCCTTCGAGAACGCCATCGCCGTCACCTCCGCGCTGGGCGGCAGCACCAACGCGGTGTTGCACCTGCTCGCCATCGCCAACGAGGCCGGGGTCGAGCTGCACCTGGACGACTTCAACCGGATCGCCGCCCGGGTCCCGCACGTCGCGGACATGAAGCCGGGCGGGCGGTTCCACATGCTGGAGCTGGACCGGGTCGGCGGCGTCCCGGTGGTGCTCAAGCAGCTGCTGGACGCCGGGCTGCTGCACGGCGACTGCCTCACCGTCACCGGCAGGACCATGGCGGAGAACCTGGCCGAGATCGATCCGCCCGCCCCGGACGGCGTCGTGGTCTACCCCATCGACCGGCCCATCCACCGCGACGGCGGGATCAATATCCTCAGCGGTTCGCTCGCCCCGAAGGGCAGCGTGGTCAAGGTCGCCGGGCTCACCGCCGACCAGATGCAGTTCGAGGGGCCCGCGCGGGTCTTCGACGGCGAGGACGGCGCCATGGCCGCCATCCTGGCCGGGGAGATCGAGCCCGGCACGGTGCTGGTGATCCGGTACGAGGGGCCCAAGGGCGGGCCGGGCATGCGCGAGATGCTGGCCATCACCGGCGCATTGAAGGGCGCCGGGCGCGGCGCGGACTGCGCGCTGGTGACCGACGGCCGGTTCAGCGGCGGCACCTGGGGTTTCTGCATCGGGCACGTGGCGCCGGAGGCGCGGGACGGCGGGCCGATCGCCTTCGTCCGGGACGGCGACCGCATCCGGGTCGACGTGCACGCCAAGGCGCTCGACCTGCTGGTCGACGCGGACGAGCTGGCCGCGCGCCGGGAGGGCTGGGTGCCGAACGAGCCGCGCTACACCCGCGGCGTGCTGGGCAAGTACGCCCGGCTGGTGCAGGGCGCCGAGACCGGGGCCATCACCAACCCGCGCTGAGCACGGTGTCGATCTCGGCGGCGAGCCGCGGCGTGAGCGGCTCGTCGCCGAAGTCGGCCGCGGCCCAGCAGCGGACGCCGTCGGCGACCAGCATCTGCGCCAACCGGGCCAACCGCACCACATCGACCTCCGGTCCGAACTTGCCGTCGCGCTGCGCCCGCTGGAACGGCCCGAGGAACAGGTACGCGATATCGGCCTCGCTCGCACCGTCGGCGAGCGCCACGCGCTCCAGCCGGTAGGTCTCCAGCACCGCCTCGAAGATGAGCTCGGCCGGGAAGCGGCGCGCCCGCTGCTCCAGCGTCCCGATCACCGCGGTGAGCACCTCGCGCAGCTCGTACGGGCGGGCCACGACCGCCTCGGCGGCGGCGTGCGCCTCGCGCATGGTGAAGACCTCCAGCGCGAGCAGGATCTCCTCCCGGCGCGCGAAGTACACGTAGAACAGCGCCTTCGACACCCCCGCCGCCTTGCAGATGTCGGTGACGGTGGTGCCCGCGAACCCCTTCGTCCGCCACAGCGCCATGGCCGCCTGCATGATCGCCTCCCGGCTCGCGTGCGAGCGCGCCCGCACCGGGGTCGCGCGCTTCTGACGCTGGTCACCTTTCGGAGTTGCTGCCACGCAGCGATGTTACCGCGCATCGAATCTTGACTACCGTCAGAAAAGTTGGGACCCTCGGAGCGCGGAACCGGGAGGGAACACGGTATGGACGACACCGATCTGCGGGCGCAGTACGCGATCCTCTGGTCGACCCCGGTGGTCGCGCTGGTGCTGGGGGTGCTGTTCGTGGCGTTCCCGGGCTTCGTCCCGCCCATGTCGCCGGAGTGGACGCCGGAGCAGGTGGCGCGGTTCTACCTGGACAACACCGCGCTGACCCGGTTCAGCATGGTCGGCTTCAACCTGTGCGGGATCCTGCTCGTCCCGTTCTTCGTGCTGATCATGGGCCGGATGGCGCGCATGGGCGGGCAGAGCCGAATCCTCGCCTTCTCCTACCTGACCTCGGTGGTGGCGGGCTCGACGCTCTTCGCGCTCTCGAACATCCTCTTCGCGGTCGCGGCCTTCCGCCCGGAGCGCGACCCCGCCCTGGTGCAGGTGCTCAACGACCTGGCCTGGCTGCTGTTCATCGCGCCGATCGGCATGCTGGTGGCGCAGTTCGTGCTGCTGGCGCTGGCGGTGTACCTGGACGACCTGGCGGTGTTCCCGCGCTGGGTGGCGCCCTACTCGCTGGTCACCGCGGCGGTCATGGCGCCGTCGGCCGGTGCCGCGGTGTTCCGGAGCGGGCCGCTGGCCTGGGACGGGTTCGTCTCGTTCTGGCTGCGCAACGGCGCCTTCGCGCTCTTCGTCGCGGTCATGTTCGTCCAGGTCCGGGCGGCGCTGCGGGAGCAGGAGCGGGCGGCATGAGCGTCCTCGTGGCCCAGCGGGTCCGCAACCTCGACGTCTGGATCGCCTACTGGGCCTTCGCCGTCTTCTACGCCGCGCTCTCGATCGGCGTGGTCTTCCTCGGCCGCGCGACCCCGCCGCCGCGCCCCGACGTGACCGCCGAGCAGGCCGCGCAGTGGTTCGAGAACCACTCGACCGGAATCCGGCTCGGCTTCGGGATACTGCTGGTGATCGCGGGCGGCGCGGCGATCTCGAACGGCATCATCGGCTACTTCATGAAGCGCATGACCTCCGGGCGGCTGCTCGCCTACGCCTACATCGCCGCCATGGGGGTCGGCGCCATCCCCGGCTTCCACCTGCTGCTGATCTGCTGGCTCGCCGCCACCTTCCGACCCGATCGCGACCCCGCGATCAGCTCCTTCCTCTACGACCTCGGCATGCTCTCCTACAACGGCTCGCTCGGCTGCTTCACCGCCGCCTACGCGGTGCTGGCCGTCGCGATCTTCTACGACCGCAACGGGATCTTCCCCAAGTGGTTCGCCTACGTGTCGATCTGGCAGATCGTGACCGAGGTGGTCGCCACCCAGATGTGGGTCTTCCGCTCCGGCGCCTTCGCCTGGAACGGCATGATCACCTTCTACATCGCGGTCGTGATCTTCGGGATCTGGATCGCCTGCCTGCTCCCGCTCATGCGCACCGCCGCGAAGGCCGAAACAACCGACACCGCACCGCTGTACAGCGCGGAGCCGGCCCGGTGAGCGCACCGGCCGGGCGGATCACCGGCGACATCCACATGTGGGTGATGGTCCTCGGCGACCTGTTCTTCTTCGGCTGCTACTTCCTCACCTACATGGTGTTCCGCGCGCGGTCGCCGGAGCTCTTCGCGGCCGGGCAGCGGCAGCTGCACCTCGGCATCGGGGTCGTCAATACCGTTGTGCTGCTGACCGCCTCGCTCTTCGCCGCGCTCGCGGTGCTGGAGGTCCGGCGCGGCGCGGTGCGCGCCACCCGAAGGTGGCTGCTCGCGGCGGGCGGCTGCGGGGTGCTCTTCGCGGCGCTCAAGGGGTTCGAGTGGCAGCACGCCCTCGCGGCCGGGCACACCGTCGCCGACGAGTTCTTCTCCTTCTACTACGTGCTCACCGGCGTGCACCTGGCACACCTGCTGCTCGGGCTGCTCATCCTCGGCATCGTCGCGCGCGCGCCGCGGGTGGGCCCGGTCGAGCAGGGCGCGCTGTACTGGCACATGGTCGACCTGCTCTGGATCGTGATCTTCGCGATCCTCTACCTCCTGAGGTGACGCCGTGACCGAGGCTCCGTCGACCCGCGAACTCCTGCTGGTCTGGCTGGTGCTGGTGCTGAGCACCGTCGCCGCCTGGTGGTTCGCCCCCGGCCACGACGCGGCCGAACTCGCCGCCGTCGTCGTGGTGCTCGCGGTCGTCAAGTGCCGGTTGGTGCTCCGCCGGTTCATGGAGGTCGGCCGCGCGCCGCGCTGGCTGCGGCTCGGCACCGACGCCTGGCTGGCGGTGCTGTGGGCGGGGCTGACCGGGATCTACCTCTGGGGCTGATCGTCCTCCTTCGCCCGCTTGCGCCGCTGCGCCCAGTTCAGCCCGAGGACGACGCCGCCGCCGACCACGATGCCGGTGCAGAAGGTGCCGATCCAGCCGTCCATCTCGGCGGGCGCGCCGTCGAGCGCCAGTTTCAGGGCGAGGTAGCCGAGGCAGGCGAAGATGCCTGCCAGGACGAGCCGGGTGGCGGGGTCTTTCACGGGGTGCTCCTTGGTTCGAGGGGGCCGCCCGCCGCGGGCGGCACAGGGTAATCAGCGCGGCCGCCCGCTTCGTTTACACCCGAAACGCCGGGCCCGCGTACTACCGGGACAGGAGCGCCGATCGGCGGGAGAATGGGCGCGGACAGGGGGTACACCGATGGACGACACCGACGCGCTACCCGAACACGACTGGCCCCGCGCGCTCGCCCGCGGCACGGCGCTGGCCACCGGCTACCTGGCCGGGCTGGCGCCGGGCGCGGTCGGGGTGCTCTACGGCCGCGCCGCCGAGCCGGACGTGTACAGCTTCGCGAGCAGCAGGGAGCAGGCGCTCGCGCACCTCACCGCCATGCTCGACTCCTACCCCGAGCAGGAGGTCGTTCGGGTCTGGATCGGTTCGGGGAGCGCGGGTATCGAGCACCGGGCCATCGGCCGCACCGCCGAGGTGCGGGTGCGGGCCCGCGGCTGGGATCCCACCGTCGGCCCGCTGCAGTACCGGCTGGCGCACGCCTCCCCGTGGGCCACCACCGCCGACATCGAGCACCCCTCGCTCACCCTGCGCCGCGCGGGCACCGCGCCGTCCTGGGAGATCACCTTCATCGAGACCATCTTCGACGACGACGGCGAGGTCGGCACCACCGTCGACCTCGGCCTCAGCTCCGCCTCGTTCGCCGCGCTGACCGACCTGCCCGCCTGTTTCTGGGCCGCGGTCGAGCGCGCCGAGACCCTGGACCAGGTGATCGCGGCCGTGCGGCGCTTCGGCGCCCGCGACACCACCGCCGACGCCCGCCCCTCCTGGATGTTCGGCCCCGCCGCGCCCCCCGACCCGAACGAGGTCGAGCGCGCCCGCGAGCTGCGCAGCCGCTTCTGGGCCGTGATCGCCGAGGCGCACCTCGCCGCCCGCGACGAACCGGACACCGATCGGGCGCCGGGGTCCTAAGGCCCTACCGCGCGCGAATTCTGGCGTTTTTCCTCTATCGCCTGATTGAATCGGACGGGTACACGGCGATCGGAAGAGGGCTTCATGGCTTTCGAGCGGCTCACCTGGGGTGATCTGGACACGTTGACCCGCAAGGAATTACTGGACCGGTTGATGGTCGAGCAGCAGTATTGGCAGGGGCGGGAGCGCGCGCACATGACGGCGCCGGATCTGGCCGCGCGGGCGGAGTTCGCCCGGATCCTCTTCGCCGTCGTCACCCCGGACGGGCCCGCCTCCCAGCGGGACCTGCCGTCGAAGTGGGTGCGCAGCAAGTACGGGGCGCGGGCGGGGTACTGGAATCAGATCCCTGGCCGCCCCGGGGCGTGACGCCGCGGCTCAGTCCGGGCGCAGCGCGGCCAGCGCGAGCCGCGCGTAGCGGCGCCAGACCGCCGGGTCGCGGATCTCCAGCCCGATCAGCGCCCTGGCCACCCCGGCGACCAGCACCTGCACGTCCATGGCGGTGGCATCCTGGCGCAGCCTGCCCTGCTCGCGGGCGAGCGCGACCATCTGCGTGAGCTGCCGGTCGAGCCGCTCGTCCTCGATGCCGTCGACGCCGCTGAGCACCTCGACCATGAGCCGGTCCTCGGCGAGCCGGGCGGCGACCCGCTCGAGCAGCCCCTCCAGGGCGCGGTAGGCGTCGGTGCGGGCGGCCTCCAGTGCGGCGGCGGCGAGTTCGGCGAACCAGTCCAGGTGCAGCAGCGCCAGCTCGCGGACCAGGTCGGCCTTGGTGGGGTAGCTGCGGTAGACGGTGGCCTTGCCGACACCCGCCCGCGCCGCCACCTCGGGAATGGTCGCCTCCAGCCCGTGCTCGGTGAAGACCTCGATCGCGGCGGAGAGCACCCGCTCGGAGTTGTGCCTGGCGTCGACCCGGCGCCGCCGCTGCCGATCCGGTGCCGTCATCGCGATCCGCTCCCTTCGCCTGAGTGTGTCCAGGGTCTCATCTGCGCAGCTCACGTGAGTTGCTGCACATTCGGGGGTTCGAAGTGGACCCTCGAGTCCGCATCCTCCTACCCTAGACCCTATCCGGACCGTTTGGTCCACCTAGGTGCTTGGAGGACACGCATGGCGTGGCAGTTGTTCCGGCTGGGCCGGTGGTCGTTCGTGCACCGCAGGGCGGTGGCGGCGATCTGGGTGGTGCTGCTGGTGGCGCTCGGCCTCGGCGCCGCGACGCTGTCCGGCCAGACCAGTGACAAGTTCGAGCTGGGCGGGATCGAGTCCACGCGGGCGTTCGAGCTGATCGAGGAGCGGGCCCCGCAGGCCGCCCCGGACGGCGCCACCGCGCGCGTGGTGTTCGAGGCCCCCGAGGGCCGCTCGCTGACCGAGCCCGGCTACAGCGCCGCGGTCACCGCCGCGCTCGGCGCGCTGCACACCGAGCACGTGGCCTCGGTGACCGACCCGCTGACCGGTGGCACGCTCACCGGCGACGGCCGGGTCGGCTACGCCTCGGTCGGCTACGACCGGACCTCCAACGAGCTCACCGACGCCGACCGCACCGCCCTGGAGAACGCCGCGCACGGCGCCGAGGCGGCCGGGCTGAACGTCGCCATCGGCGGCGACGCGGTGAACGAGGTCGAGATGCCGCTGGCCGAGGTCATCGGTGTCGCGGTGGCGCTGCTCGTGCTCGCGGTGACCTTCGGTTCGCTGGTCGCGGCCGGGATGCCGCTGCTCACCGCGCTGATCGGGGTCGGCATCGGCATGCTGGCGATCACCACGCTCACCGGCTTCGTCGAGCTCTCCTCCACCACTCCGGCGCTCGGCACCATGCTCGGGCTCGCGGTCGGCATCGACTACGCGCTGTTCATCATGAGCCGCTACCAGGCCGAGGTCCGCGCCGGGCGCTCGCTGGCGGAAGCCGCGGGCCGCGCGGTCGGCACCGCGGGCTCCGCGGTGGTCTTCGCCGGGCTCACCGTCATCATCGCGCTGGTCGGGCTGGCGGTCTGCAATATCGGCTTCCTCACCCAGATGGGGCTGGGCGGCGCCTTCACCGTCGCGGTCGCGGTGCTCATCTCGCTCACCCTGCTCCCCGCCATCCTCGGCTTCGCGGGCGAGCGGGTCATGAAGGGCAAGCCGCGCTACCTGGCCAAGGCCGCTCCCGGCGAGGAGCCGCTGACGCACGGCCGCCGCTGGGTCGACGGCATCGCGAAGAACAAGTGGGGCGCGCTCGCCGCGGGTATCGCCGTCGCGGTGCTGGCCTCGATCCCGGTCGCCTCCATGCAGCTGGCGCTGCCCGACGACGCGAGCAAGCCCGCGGGCAGCGACGCCCGCACCGCCTACGACCTGATCGCCGAGAACTTCGGCGCGGGCGCCAACGGCCCGCTGATCGTGGTGGTCGACACCGCGAACGCCGCCGACCCGGCAGCCGCCGTGGCCCGGGTGACCAACGACCTGCAGACCATGGCGGGCCGCGCGGGCACCGACGTCGCCACCGTGATCCCCGCGCTCACCAGCGACACCCCGCAGGCCCAGCAGGCCTTCGCCCAGCAGCTCGAGGTCGTGAAGTTCGCGACCGTCACCGTGATCCCCGGCTCCGGCCCGTCGGACCAGGCCACCAAGGACCTGGTGGCAGAGATCCGCGCCACCGTCGCCGACCTGCCCGACCAGACCGGCGCCCGCGCCCTGGTCACCGGCCAGACCGCGGTCGGTGTGGATATCGCCAACGAGCTCACCGCGGTCTTCCCGATCTACCTGGCGGTCGTGGTCGGGCTGGCGGTCTTCCTGCTGATCGCGGTGTTCCGCTCGCTGTGGGTGCCGATCAAGGCCGCGCTCGGCTTCCTGCTCTCGGTCGGCGTCGCGCTCGGCGCCACCGTCGCGGTGTTCCAGTGGGGCTGGCTCAACCAGCTCATCGGCCTCGACACCACCTCGCCGGTGCTGTTCATCCTGCCGATCCTGCTGACCGGCATCCTGTTCGGGCTCGCCATGGACTACGAGGTGTTCCTGGTCAGCCGGATGCGCGAGGCCTACGCGCACGGCACCCCGGCCCGCCAGGCCGTGATCGACGGCTTCGCGCACAGCGCGCGGGTGGTGGTCGCCGCGGCGATCATCATGGTCGGCGTCTTCGCGGGCTTCGCGCTCACCGACGACGTCATCCTCAAGACGATCGGCTTCGCGCTCGCCGTCGGCGTGCTGGCCGACGCCTTCCTGGTCCGCATGCTCATCGTGCCCGCGTTCATGCTGATCGTCGGCGAGCGGATCTGGTGGATGCCGAAGTGGCTCGCGCCGCTGGTCCCGACCTTCGACATCGAAGGCGAGGGGCTCACCAAGCGGCTCGACGCCCCCGCCGACGAAGACGACGCGGTCCCGGCGCTGCGCTGAGCCGTGCCCGGCGACGGCCCGCTCCCGGCTTCCGGGGGCGGGCCGTTCCCCGTCCTGCGCCGGGTACTCGAGAGTTGGATCACACCACCGTGCCCGCGGGGTGGACCAGGACTAACATCCCATGTATCCGTTCACCGTGTCCCGATGCCGTGACCGCAGCCGATTCCGCTGTGGCTGTGCGCAATCGGGACGGGGGGAGCCGAGGGTCGCGACCACTCGCGGACGATCAGTCCAGGGAGCCGCCATGACCGTTCCGCTACCCCGCCCCGCCGCCGTTGGCAGGCATCCGCGCTCCGTCGGGGGGTCGGCGGGTGCCAGGCAGCGCTCCGCCCGGGTCGTGCACCAGCTGCTGCGCTCGTCGATCAAGAGCGGCATCCTGCCCGAGGGCGAGCAGCTCAACGAGGACGCGCTCATCGAGCGGCTGGACTCCACCCGCGCCTCGGTGCGCTCGGCGCTGCAGATGCTCTCCGACGAGGGGCTGGTCACCCGGCGCAGGCGGCTCGGCACCGTGGTGCACAGCGCGCCGGTGCAGCTGCCGGTGCAGGACGTGGTCGGCGATCCCGAGACCGACCAGCTCGAGTACCTGCTGCTCGGCAACCAGATGATCCCCGCGCACCACCTGATCAAGGCCAGGATGCCCGCCAGCGGCGACCACATCCGGCTGCTCGACTACCTGATCAAGCGGGACGGCGTCCCGATCGGCACCCTGGTCGCCTTCCAGGTGAACCCGAACGTCATCCTCATGCCGCACACCCTCGCCATGGACCACATCGCGCCCGTGTTCGAGCTGCAGTACGGCCGCCGGTTCGGCCGGATGGAGACCTGGATCGACGCGGTGGTCGCCGACGCGAGCACCGCCCGCACCCTGGACATCGAGCCCGGCTCGATCCTGCTGGTCCGGGACCAGGTGCTGGCCGACGAGGACGGCAACATCCACGAGTTCGCCTACGCGCACTACCGCGCCGACATGGTCTCGTTCCGCTCGCACTGAAAAGGCGGCCGCCCCGGAAAGGGCGGCCGCCGCGGTGAATTCAGCTGTCGGTGGGCTGCCCGACGCTCATGTTCGAGTAGTCCACCCAGTTGTCCGAGCGCCACGCGTAGCCGCGCACGTCGCTGCCGACCGCCACATTGGGCTGCACCTGGGCGATGAAGACGATCGGCGACTGCTCCAGGTAGATCCGCTCGGTGGCGTTCCAGGCCAGCCCGGCCTCCGCGGAGAGCGCGTCCGGGAGCGCGTTGCCCGCCGCCAGCGCGTCGTAGAACGGCTGGTACTCCCAGTCGGCGAAGTTGTTCGTCGACTCCGCCGCGGTGTAGACGAGCAGCTCGTACGGCGGGGTGAGGGTGATCGCGTAGTCGCGCAGGATGAACGCCTGCGAGGTGTGGTTGCTGCGCTGCGTGGCGAACTCGGCCGCTGGCATCTCGTCGATGGTGATGTCGAAGCCGCCCGCCTTGGCCGCCGTCTGGATCTGCTTGGCGGCGTCCAGTACGTCCGGCTCGGCGGCGCTCACCGCCAGCGTGAACGAGACCCCGCCCGGGAATCCCGCCTGCGTCAGCAGTTCCCGCGCCTTGGCCGGGTCCGAGGTGTACTCCGGGAAGCCCGCGTCGGTGTAGCCGGGGGCGTCGCTGAGCAGGAAGCCCGCGTTCTCCCGCTTGGCCAGGCCGCGGTACACGTTGTCGATGATCTGCTGGTACGGCACCGCGTAGGCCATGGCCTGCCGGACGGTCACATCGTCGAACGGCGCCTTGTTGGTGACCAGCGGCATCATGACGAAGGTGTTCGGGTTGCCGACCTCGGGCACGGTGACGCCGGGGTCGCTCGCGAGCGAGCCGAGGTCGGCGGGGGTGAGCCCCTCTGCCAGGTCGGCGTCGCCGAAGCGCACGGCGTTGGCCCTGGTCCCGGCGTCGGCGACGAAGCGGATATTGATCGTGCGGGTCGGCGGTGGCCCGTTCACGAAGTCCTCGCGGGCGGTCAGCACCACCGAGGTGCCGGGCCGGTAGCTGGTCATCTCGTAGGGGCCGAAGCCGTGGTTCGGATTCTCCGCCGACCAGGAGACCGCGTACGGATCGTCCGGCGTCACGTGCGCCTTCAGCAGTGTGCTGTCGAAGATATGGCCTGCCAGGTCGGCCATGAGCGCGAGGAAGGTGGCTCCGAGCCCGGCGTTGGGCAGGGTGAACGACACCGTGCGGTCGTCGATCTTGCGGATCTGCCTGGCCGGGTCGGTGATCGAGGGATCCATGACGCCGGGCGCCACCGAGCGCGGCGAGGCGAACTTGCGCTCGAACGACCACAGCACGTCGTCGGCGGAGAGCACGTTCCCGGCGGCGCTGCGCGCCTCCTTCAGGGTGAAGGTGTAGGTCAGCCCGTCCGGGCTGACGGTGTAGCCGCTGGCCAGGTAGGGCTGGTAGCTGTAGGTGTCCTGCTGCTGCACGCCGCGGCCCTGGGCGCTGTCCACGTAGGGCTTGCGCAGCAGCCCGGCGTGCAGGTTGTTGGCCTGCTCGTAGCCGCCGAAGCCATTGTCGATGGCCCAGACCAGGCCGTTGTCCGGGGCGACGACGGTGAGCGTATTGCCGGGCGTGCCCGCGGATTCCGGGGTGTTGGCCGGGGCGGAGCAGGCGGTGAGGGTGAGCGCCGCGAGCGCGGCGAGAGCCGCGGGCGCGCGTCGGAGGGTGGGCATGGCGGGGCTCCTCGGGGAGAAAAGGGAAGACATGGCGCTACCGGTCCCGGCCCCGACCGAAGAGCCGCTGCCCGACCGCGGTCACGACCACGACGGTCAGCGCCAGCGCCAGCGCCGGGAAGAGCGCGGACCACCAGCGGCCGGAGGCGGCGTCGGGGGCGCCCGCCGAGATCATCGAGCCCCACTCCGGCGTCGGCGGGTTCAGCCCGACGCCGAGGAAGCCGAGCCCGGCGGTGAGCACGATCGCCGAGGCGAAGACCAGCGAGGCGTTCTCGAAGGCGGGCCAGGAGGCATTGGGCAGCACGTGCCGGAAGATCACCGCGTACTCCGGCTCGCCGGAGATCCTGGCGGCGTCCAGGTATGCCTCCGCGCGCACCCGCAGCACCTCGGTCCGGACCAGCCTGGCCTGGTTGGGGGTGAGCACCACGGTCAGCGCCAGCGCCAGCGCGGGCACCGAGGCGCCGAAGTAGGCGATGAGCACCAGCCCGATCACGATGGCGGGCACCGCCTGCACCAGGTCGATCGCCCTGGCCAGGCCGCGCGCCACCGCGCCGACCGGCCCGGAGCCGGACTCGCGCATGCCGACCAGCAGCCCGAGCAGGATCCCGATCGCGGTGGCCGCGACCGTGGTGAGCAGCCCGATCAGCAGGTTGTTGGCGGTGGCGGCCACGGTCCTGGAGAAGACGTCCATGCCCGCGGAGTCGGTGCCGAAGAGGTGGTCGGCGCCGGGCGCGATGTCCGGGCGGGCCACCACGTCCACCGGGCTGTACGGCACCAGCGCCGCACCGAGCACGGCGACCAGCACCAGTATTCCGGCGCAGACCAGCGGCAGGAAGGACAGGGTGCGCGCCACCGGCGAGCGGCGCGGGGTCTCGATCACGGCCATGTCAGTTCCCTTCCGTCCGCACACCGGGCCGCCTGCGCGGGTCGAGCATCATGTTCACCACGTCGACCGCGAAGAAGACCAGCAGCGACACCGCGGCCACGATCAACAGGAAGCCCTGCAGGGCGATGAAGTCCGAGCGGGTCACCGCCTGCACGGCGTACTCCCCCATCCCCGGCATGGCGAAGAGCTGCTCGATCACGACCGCCCCGCCGAGCATGAACCCGAAGATGGTGCCGAACATGGCCACCGTCGAGGGCAGCGCGCGCCTGCCGATGCTCAGCAGCACCATGGGACGCGAAGCGCCGGAGGCGATCCGGAACTTCGTCGCCTGTGCCTCGGCGGCCTGCTGCGCCGAGCGGATGAACAGCTTGAGCAGCATCGGTGCGTAGGCGATCACCAGCGCCGCCACCGGCAGCCACAGGTGCGCCAGCATCGAGCGCAGCAGGATGGTGTCCGAGGAGAGCGCGGCGTCCAGCAGCGGCAGCCCGGTGGCCCGCGGCGGCGGGTTCAGCATGAGGTCGTACCGCCCGATCGGGGCGGGCGCCCAGCGCAGCACCGCGTAGAACACGAAGACACCGGCCACGCCGAGGCAGAAGTCCGGGATGGCGCCCGCGGCGCGGGCGTACCCGGCCATCGCCCTGGAGAACACGTTGCGCGGCCGCAGCACCACGAAGAGCCCGGCGCCCAGCGTCAGCACGCTGGAGACGATCATGGCGAGCAGCGCCAGCTCCAGGGTCTCCGGGAGCCTGCGGGCCATCTCCTCGGCCACCGGCGTGCTATCGATGATCGAGTTGCCGAAGTCGAAGGTCACTACGTTCCCGAGGTAGCGGCCGAGCTGCTCGATCAGGCTGCCGCTGAGCCCGAGCGATTCCCTGGCCTCGGCGGCCTGCTCCGGCGACATGGGCTGGCCGCCGGAGATGATCGCCACCGGGTCGCCCGGGATCAGCCGGACCACGAAGAACACCGCGACGGCGAAGAGGAACAGGTGCACCGGCAGCATGGCCAGCCGGGTCACCCACCACCCCTGCCTGCGCCACAGCTCGCCGATCACGCGGGCACCTCCTCGCGCGCGGTGGTGCGGTAGGCGTCCACCAGGGAGCGGGTGTAGGGGTGGGTGGAGTGGTGCAGGACGTCGAGCGTCGGCCCGCGCTCCACCACGGCCCCCCGGTACATGACCACCAGCTCCTCGGCGATGAAGGCGGTGGCGGGCAGCCCGTGCGAGACGAAGACCAGCCCGGCGCCGTTCTGCTCGCAGTGCGCCTTGAGCAGGTTGAGCACGGTGCCCTGCACCGAGACGTCGAGCGCGGAGACCGCCTCGTCGCAGATGACCAGCTTGGGGTTCACCACCAGCGCGCGGGCGATGGAGAAGCGCTGGCGCTGCCCGCCGGAGACCTGGTGCGGGTAGCGGTCGGTGAGCGCGGGGTCGAGTTCCAGCGCGGCGACCGTCTCGTCGACCAGGGCGTCGGCGGCCTTCCGGTCCTTGCCGAGCAGCTCCAGCACCGGGCGGCGGATGGCGTCGCGCAGGGTGCGGCGCGGGTCGAAGGAGCCGGCGGTGTCCTGCGCGACCAGCTGCACCTCGCGGCGGAACCCGCGCAGGTCGGGGCGGTTGAGCCGGGTGAGCGGCTTGCCGTTGAACTCCACCGTGCCCGCGCTCGGGTGCTCCAGCCCGACCATCATGCGCACCAGCGTCGATTTCCCCGACCCCGACTCGCCGACGATGCCGAGCCGGTCGGCGGGGGTGAGCATGAGGTCGAGCGGCTGCACCGCGGTGTGCTTCGCGCCGCCGCGGCCGGTGAAGACCCTGGTGGCGGCGTGGAACTCGATGGTGGTGAGTTCTCGCTGTGGGTCGGCGGCGGCCATCACGCCACCGCGGCCATGGTCGGCAGCCGGTCCAGCGCGGCGGAGGCCAGGGTGGGGACGCAGGCGACGAGGCCGCGGGTGTAGGGGTGGACGGCGGTCTGCGCGAGCGTCGCCGACGGCCCCTCCTCCACGATCCGGCCGCGGTGCATGACCACGGTGTGGTCGGTGAACTCCTGGCAGAGCGCGATGTCGTGCGAGACCATGAGCAGCCCGGCGCCGACGTCGGCGCTCAGCGCGACCATGAGCTGCATGAGCTCGCGGGAGAGCGTGGCGTCCAGCGCGCTGGTCGGTTCGTCGGCGATGAGCAGCTTCGGCGAGCCGCTCAGTGCGATCGCGATCATGACCCGCTGGCGCATGCCGCCGGAGAGCTCGTAGGGGCGGGCGGCGAGCACCCGCGCGGTGTCGGTGAGCCCGACCCGGCGCAGCCACTCCGCCGCCCGCGCCGCGGCGGCGCGCCTGCTCGGCCTGCGGCCGTCGGTGGTCAGGTCGTTGTTGCGGATCACCGCGGTCAGCTGCTGCCCGACCGTCCAGACCGGGTCCAGCGAGGTCATGGCGTCCTGGAAGACGACGGCGACGCCGGGAATCCGGTGCGGGACGGCGCTGCGCGGGCGGGCGAGCAGGTCGGTGTCGTCGAAGCGGACGGCGGTGGCCTCCACGGTGGCGTCCGGGCCGAGGAAGCCCGCGACGGCCATGCAGGCGGTGGTCTTGCCGGAGCCGGATTCACCGACGACGGCGACCCTGGTGCCCGGTTCCAGGGTGAGCGAGAAGTCCTGGACGGCGGTGAACCCGCCGTAGCGGATGCTCAGGTCGCGGACGGTGAGCAGGGCGTCGTCCGGCTCGGGCGCCGCCGCTTTCGTGGTCTGGGGGGTGGTGATGGTGGCGGTCACGGGGATCGGCTCCTTGGTGCGGTGTTCGTTACGAGGCCGGTCGGTCCACGCTGACCGAGTACTGCTGCCGGATCAGAAGTCGAGAAGGTTCTCGCGGAAGGTTCTGTGCGCGTACCCGTCGCGGATGAGGCCGCGGCGGCGCAGGGCGGGGGCGAGGCCGTCGCAGACCTCCATGATCGAGCGGCGGGTGACGTCCGGGTACATGAGGAAGCCGTCGCCGCCCGCCTCCTGCATGACCTCGCCCATCTGCGCGGCCATGGTGTCCGGGCTGCCGACGAACTCCATGCCGTAGTTGGCCGGGCCCTTGGCGAGGTCGCGCAGGGTGATGTTCTGCGACCCCTCCAGCCAGGACTTCGCGGTGGTGGTCTCGCCGTTCCCGAGCTCCTGCGGGACCGGCCCGTCGAGGTCGTATTTGCGGTAGTCGACGACGCCGCCGCTGACGTAGGAGAGGTACCAGAGCCGTTTCTCGATATTGTCCGGGTCGCCCTTGGCGGCGTCGAAGCGGTCGAAGCGGTCCTGCGCCTCGGCATCGGTGTCGCCGAGGTAGGGCGTCGCCATGAAGAGGATCTTGAGATCCTCCGGCTTGCGGCCGTGCGCGATGAGCCGCCGGTCCATGTCGGTGCGGAGCTCCTTCATCTGCTCCGGCGTCTTCGCCAGGGCGAGCATGGTGTCCGCGTGCCGCGCGGCCAGTTCGCGGCCGGGCGTGGAGTTGCCCGCCTGGGCCACCACCGGCCTGCGCTGCGGGCCGGGGATGGTGTTCAGCGGGCCGCGGCACTTGAAGTAGCGGCCCTCGAAGTCGATCGGGTGCACCTTGGTGTGGTCGGCGTAGCGGGGTTCGTCCTGGTCGTGCACGAGCGCGTCGGGTTCCCACGAGTCCCAGAGCCTGCTCACGACCTCCATCCACTCGTCGGCCATGGCGTACCGCTCGGCGTGCTCGAAGTGCCTGTCGTAGCCGAAGTTCTGCGCCACCCGGTGCGAGACCGAGGTGACCACGTTGATGCCGACCCGCCCCTTGGTGAGGTGGTCCAGCGTCACCATCGAGCGGGCGGCCAGGAACGGCGGGTACTGGATGGTGGACATGGTGGCGACGATGCCGATGTGCTCGGTGGCCGCGGCCAGCATGGGCACCAGCGGGATGGGGTCGTTCTTCGGCGCCATCAGCCCGTACTTCAGGGTGGTGTCCATGGAGGCGCCGTAGGTGTCCTCCACCATGGAGGTGTCCTCGATGAAGAGCAGATCGAATCCGGCGCGCTCCAGCGATGTCGTCAGGTCGACGTACATGCCGGGCTGCGTCCATTCGGTCATGGCCCGGCCCGCCCAATTGCCGTACCACGGTTGCATTCCGAAGCCGTTGCCGAGAAACCAGCCCAGTCTGAACATGTCATTCTCCTTCGCTTCCGCACACAGCTAATCCGGCGGCCGTGTCGCGATGACTTCGCGCCGGTAGCAACTCGATTACGCCGGTCCGCTGCGCGGTTCGCACCGCCTCCGACCTGGCATTTCCTCTCTTTTCACCGGCCACAACGCCGAGCGGCAGCCACCCGGCGAACGCCAGTGCGGCGCAGCAGGCGACGAAGACCGCGGCTACCGCCGCGACCCCGGCCCGCGGACCGAGCGCGGAGACCAGCGCCCCACCGCAGAGCACGAACGCCGCCGCGCCGAGGTAGGCGACGGCCGAGTAGCCGGACATCACCCGCCCCTGCGCAACCGGGCCCAGCCCGGTCGAGACCAGGGCCAGCCCGGCCCGGAACGCCGCCACCTGCCCGAACCCCGCCGCCACCGACCCGGCCAGCAGCAGCCAGGCATTGCCGACCACGATCCCGGCGCCCGCCGCGCCCACTCCGGCGGCCAGCACGGCGAGTACGGGGGACAACCGGTCGGCGCGCCCGAGCGCGGGGACGAGCGACCCGGCCGCCGCGGCGAAGAGCGCCGAGCCGCAGAGCGTCAGCGCGGTGAGCAGTGAATCGGTGAGGCCGCGGGCCAGCACCGCGGCGGGCAGCACCCCGGTCGCCAGCCCGCCCACCGCCCAGCCCAGCGCCCCGGCCAGGTAGGCGATCGGGGCACGGTGCATTCCGTGCCCCCGCTGCGCGGCGGTGGCACTTGCCCGCAGGCCGGTGGTACTGCACTCGCCGCCCGGTGCTGTGCCTGCACCGGGCGCCGGGGCGTCGGACACCCGCGGCGCGCCGCAGGCATTCGGCTCGTCGCCGAATCGCCCAGCGCCGCCGCCGGCCGGCTCGTCACCGAGCAGGACTCGGCCGTGCCGGAGGTCGGCCGCCAGCGCGAGCAGGACGGCCCCGGCCACGACGGCATTGAGCAGGTAAACCGTGGTGAAGGTGCCAGGCAGCCAGGCCACCACCACCGCGGCCAGCGCCAGCCCGGTCCCCGCCCCGAGCATCGAGGCGCCCCCGACGAACTGCCTCCCCCGCGCTCCGAGCGCCGCCACCGCGACCGCGGCCGCCGAGGCGGTGGCCAACGCACTGGAGAGCCCGACCAGCAACCGGCCGGGGTACAGCAGCCAGGTCTGCGAAACCCCTTGCATCAGTAACAGATTCGCAACGACCCCGGAGGCGAGCGCGGCGACCAGGACTACCCTGGCGTACCGGGCCAGCGAGGTCAGCGCACCGAGGAGCAGCACCACCACGAGCGGCACGAAGTACATGGCGAAGACGGCCGCGGTGGCCAGCGGCGACATGCCGAGCCGGGTCTGATATTCGGGCAGCAGCGGGGTGATGGCGTTCGACCCGCAGATGGCGACGACGAACGCCGCGACCGCGAGCGGGCCGGTGGCCGCCGAGAACCCCTCAGAACGAGCGCAGATTCTCACGGAACGTCCGATGGCTGAAACCCTCCCGGATGAGGCCGCGGCGGGCGAGCTCGGGGCAGAGCCCCTCGGTGATCTCCGCGGTGTAGGCCCGGCTCGGCGGCTGCGAGAGGAACATGAAGCCGTCGCCGCCGACGAACTCCATGGCCTCCTCCATGGCGTCGGCGACCGTCACCGGCGAGCCGATGAGCTCCATGGACTGCACCCGCATGGCCGAGGCCGCCTCCCGGATCGGCCTGCCGCCGAAGACCTCCTTCCAGATGGCGAACTGGCCCTGGTGGCCGTTGGTGGTGACGTCGTCGGGGATCGGCAGGTCCGGGTCGAAGACCGAGAAGTCGATCTCCATGGTGGCGGCGAAGTGCGCCATCTGGTGTTCGAAGTTCTCCTGCCTGCGGGCCAGGAACTCCTCCTGCTTGGCCCGCGCGAGTTCGTCGGTGCGGGCGATGACCGGGGCGACGACGAAGAACACCTTGATCTCGTCGGGGTCGCGCCCCGCCTTTTCCGCCCGGATGCGGATGTCGTCCCGGTACGCCTTCATGTTCGCCAGGCCGTTCGGGATGCAGAGCAGCATGTCGGCGTTGGCGGCGGCGAAGTCGCGGCCGCGCGGCGAGGAGCCCGCCTGGCAGATCACCGGTTTGCGCTGCGGGCTCGGCGAGACGTTGAGCGGGCCGCGCACCGCGAAGTGCTTGCCGCGGTGGTCGATCGGGGCGACCTTGGTGTGGTCGGCGTAGTAGCCGCGCTCCCGGTCGACGACGACGGCGTCGTCGTCCCACGACTTCCAGAGCTTGCCGGTGACCTCGAGGAACTCCTCGGCGATGTCGTAGCGGGCGTCGTGCTCGGGCAGCACGTCCATGCCGAAGTTCTGCGCGGCCCGGTCCTCGCTGGAGGTCACCACGTTCCAGCCGACCCGCCCGCGGGTCACGTGGTCCAGCGTGCTGAAGGCGCGGGCCAGCAGGTACGGCGGGTAGAAGGTGGTGGAGGCGGTCGCGACGATCCCGATGTGCTCGGTCGCGTAGGCGAGCATCGACACCACCGGCACCGGGTCCAGCTTCGGGGCGTAGAAGGCGTGCTTGAGTTCGAGCTCCGCGGTGCCCGCGTAGGTGTCGGGCACCATGAGCGAGTCCTCGAGCATCATGAAGTCGAAGCCGGCGCGCTCCATGTCACGCACCATGTCGATGTAGAAGCGTCCGTCGCTCCAGTTCTCGGCATCGCGCTCGGACCAGCCGTCGCGCCACTGCGGCGCCGTCAGGTTGCCGAACCAGCCGAGGCGAAAACGATTCGCGGCCACTGTGATTCCTCCGTCGTTCGGGCTCAGAATGCGAGCAGGTTGTCGCGGAACGGGACATTGTCGAAGCCGTCGCGAATGAGGCCGCGGCGGCGCAGCGCCGGGCTCAGGCCCTCGGTGTACTCGGCGATCGTGCGCCGGTTGAGCGAGGCGGGCTGGTACAGCAGGAAGCCGTCGCCGCCGACCTCGTCCATGATCTCGCCCATCTGCGCGGCGACGGTGTCCGGCGAGCCGATCAGCCCGAGGTCGCCGATCTGCCTGACCCCGGTGACCACCTCGCGCAGCGTCTTGTCCTCGTTGCCGACGACGTACTGGCGCATGGAGCTCTGCTCGCCGTTGCCGAGGATGTCCGGCATCGTGGCGTCCAGGTCGAAAGCGCCGAAGTCGACGGTGCCGCCGCTGACGTAGGAGAGCTGCCACAGCACCCGCTCGATGTGGTCGCGCGAGGTGGTCTGCGCGACCCTGGCCGCTTCCCGCTGCCGCGCGTCGGCATCGGTCTCGCCGAGCATGGGTGAGACCAGGAACATGACCTTGCAGTCGCCGGGTTTGCGGCCGTGCGCGAGCAGCCGCTCGTGCATGTCCGCGCGGAAGGCCTTCATCTGGGCGGGGGTGTGGCCCATGGCGAGCATGGTGTCGGCGTGCGCGGCGGCCAGCTCCCGCCCGGCGACCGAGTTGCCCGCCTGCGCCACCACCGGGCGCGCTGCGGGCCGGGCACGGTGTTCAGCGGGCCGCGGACCCTGAAGTAGGTGCCCTCGTGGTCGATGGTGTGCACCTTCGAGGCGTCTGCGTACATCGGCGTCACCGGGTCGGCGACCACCGCGCCCGGCTCCCAGGAGTCCCAGAGCTTGCTCACCACCTCCATCCACTCCCCCGCCATCACGTACCGCTCGTCGTGCGGCAGGTGCTCGTCGTAGCCGAAGTTCTGCGCCACCCGGTGCGTCACCGAGGTGACCACGTTGACGCCCGCGCGGCCCTCGGTGAGGTGGTCGAGGGTGACCATGAGCCGGGCCGCGGTGTAGGGCTGGTACTGGATGGTGGACATGGTGTTGATGACCCCGATGTGCCGCGACCCCCTGGTCATGAGCGGGACCAGCGGCAGCGGGTCGTTCTTCGGCGCCATCTCGCCGTGCGCGAGGGTCCAGGCGGCCGAGCCGCCGTAGGTGTCCTCGACCATGGCGGTGTCCTCGATGAAGACGAAGTCGTAGCCGCCGCGCTCCAGCGCCGCGGCGAGCTCGATGTAGCGGTCCGGCTTCATCCAGTCGTGCGCGGCGTCGCCGTCGAACACCCCGCGCCATGGCTGGATTCCGAATCCCTGTCCCAGGAACCAACCGAGGTGGAACATGTCTCTCTCCTTCGGATTTCGTTCACTCGCTGCCGAGCAGGTGGCCCATGCGCTCGCGTTTGGTGGTCAGGTAGCGGAGGTTGCCTGGCACCGTTCCCACGATGTGCGGCCGCCGCACCACCCGGATCCCGGCCGCTTCGAGCCCGGCGATCTTCGCCGGGTTGTTGGTCAGCAGCTGCACCGAGCGGCAGCCGAGATCGGTCAATATCGCTGCCGCCGCGCCGTATTCGCGGCTGTCCACCGGCTCGCCGAGCGCGAGGTTGGCCTGCACGGTGTCCAGGCCGCCGTCCTGGAAGCGGTAGGCGGCCAGTTTCTTGAGCAGCCCGATGCCGCGCCCCTCGTGGCCGCGCAGGTACACCAGCGCGCCGCCCGCGTGCGCGATCCTGGCCAGCGCGGCGTCCAGCTGCGGGCCGCACTCGCAGCGCTGGGATCCGAAGGCCTCGCCGGTGAGGCACTCCGAGTGCACCCGGACCAGCGGCGCCGCGCCGATCGGGCCGCGGAGCAGCACCAGGTGCTCGGCGCCGGTCTCGGCGTCCTCGTAGCCGATGACGTCGAAGCGGCCGTGGCCGGTGTCCATGCTGGTCTGCACGCTGCGGCGGACCCGGGAGGGCGGCGGCAGCGGGCGCGGGTGCGCCGCCCGGTGGCGGACCAGCTCGGCGATGGTGAGCACCGGGAGCTGGTGTGCGGCCCCGAGCGCGTCCACGCCGGGGCGGCGCAGCATCTCGCCGTCGGCGCCGACCAGCTCGGCGATGGCGCCGACCGGGGGCAGCCCGGCCAGTTCGCAGAGCTCGACGGCGGCCTCGGTGTGGCCGGGGCGCTCCAGCACGCCGCCGTCCCGCGCCCGCAGCGGGAGCACGTGGCCGGGGCGGATCAGGTCGGCGGGCCGGGCCGCCGGGTCGGCGAGCACCCCCAGGGTGCGGGTCCGGTCCCTGGCGCTGATGCCGGTGCCGACGCCGGTCGCCGCGTCGACGGTCACCGTGTAGGCGGTGCGGCGGGGGTCGCGGTTGTCCCGCACCATCTGCGGCAGGCCCAGCGCCGCGGCGCGCTCGCCGGACAGGGGCGCGCAGAGCAGCCCGGAGGTCTCGCGGATGGTCCAGGCCACCCACTCCGGGGTCGCGGTGGCGGCGGCCAGCACCACGTCGCCCTCGTTCTCCCGGTCCTCGTCGTCCACCACCAGCACCGGGCGGCCCGCCCGCAGCGCCGCCACCGCGTGCTCCACCGCGCTACCCACCGGCGCGCTCCAGCCGGTGGAAGCGGCTGCGGTGGAACACGATCGGCGCCACGTCGGCGGGGACCTCCAGCCAGTCGATGGCCAGCAGCGCGACCAGGTGGTCGCCCGCGGGCACCTCCTCGGCGATGGTGGCCGCCAACCAGAGCGCGGCGCCGTGCACCAGCAGCGCGCCGCCCGGCCCGGACTGCGTCGCCACCCCGTCGAAGCGGTCGCCGGTCTTGGCGGCGAGGGTGCGGGCCACCGCGCCGTGCTCCTCGCCGAGCACGCTCAGCCCGAGGCCGCCCGCGGCGCGCAGTTTGGGCCAGGTGGTGGAGGTGGTCTGGATGCAGACGGCCACCAGCGGCGGGTCCAGGGAGACCGAGACGAAGGTGCTGGCCGCCATGCCGATGCGCTCGCGCTCGGTCTCGGCGCAGATCGCGACGACCCCGCTGGGGAAGTGCCCGAAGGCGTCGCGCAGCGCGCGGCCGTCGAGTTCGGTGCTGGTCACGGCTCCTCGCTTCCGGCGGGGGCGGGCACCGAGTGCCGGAGCAGCGCGCCCCAGCGGTCGGCGTAGTCGGCGATCCGGCCGTCGGTCGGGTAGCTGCCGTCGAGCAGGAACAGCCCCGGCGCCGGGCAGGCCGCGCCCAGCTCCACCAGCAGCGGTTTCAGCAGCAGCTCGGCGGCCATGGCGTGGAACGGCGCGGCGCCGAGCATGAGCGGGACGGCGATCACGTCCCGCAGCCCCTCACCGGTGGCGAACTGGTCGAGGAAGAGCTTCAGCACCCCCGAGTAGGTGGCCTTGAAGGTGGGGCTGGCCACCACCACCAGATCCGAGTTCGAGACCGCGGCGACGGCATCGGCCACCGCCTCGCTCCCCCAGCCGAGCAGCCCGTCCCCCAGCGCGATCACGTCGACGACGGTGTCCGGGGCTGCCCCGGTCAGCGCCTCCACGACCAGCTCGGCCGCGTGCAGCGTGCGCGAATGCGGTTTCGGGTTGCCGGCGACTACGGCGACTTTCATCTCTGCGCCCTTTCCTTCGACGACATCGGGTGACCCCAGGAAATCCGTGGGCAATGTCGAATGTGCAACCCGGGCGTGTCCGGTGGATTTCGCCGACCCGCGGCCCAGCGAACCGGCCGTGAGGTGCGGATTCGCTGTCCGGCGGCGGGCACTCCGCCGCGGGAATGTTCGGCCGCCGCCGCGCTGTTGTGCCGGATCGTGACACGCTGCGACAAGACCGGGGAGCTCCGCTGGGTCGGCCCCGCCGACCCGCTGGTGCGGCCGCTGCTCGACGCGCTGGCCGCCGAGTACGAGCTCAGGTACGGCCCGAACGACGAGATGAACACCACCGCGCCCGCCGACTTCGAGCCGCCGGACGGGGGGCTGGTGCTGCTGCTCGACGGCGGTGCGGCGATCGCGGGCGGCGGGTTCCGGCGGATCGACGCGGCCACCGCGGAGATCAAGCGGGTCTGGACGCACGCGGCGCACCGGCGGCGCGGGCACGCCAGGACGGTGCTCGTCGAGTTGGAGCGGGCCGCGGTCGGCGCCGGGTACCGGACGATCCGGCTCACCACCGGGCCGCGGCAGCCAGAGGCCGCCGGGTTGTACCTGACCACCGGGTACGAGCCGAAGTACGACATCGCCGCCGATCCGGCGACGCTGCCGTACCTGACCTTCGAGAAGGTGCTGGTCGGAGCGGCCGCGGACGCCGTGGACCCGCACGTCACCGCCGGAGACTGAACCGCGCCGCGCGCGGACGACCTGCGCGGCGCGGTCAGGGACGGCGCCGCCCGCCGGTCGAGACCGGCAGCGGGCTCAGCGACGCTGCCGCACGTCGCGCGAGACGGCCCGCGGGGCGCACGCACGGACTTCGCCATGCCGCGAGCAGGGCAACCGGCACGCCGCGGTGACGGCCGGGCTACCGCTACCCGCCTTCGCGCACCGCCACCAGGTCGGCGAAGGCGGTGGCGACCAGGGCTACCGAGCTGTCGGCATCGGCGCGGAGCGGCCGCAGGATTTCCAGCGCGCGGGTACCTGGCAGCTCGACCAGCGCCTGGATGAGCCGGAGCCGGACGCCTGCGGTGGCATCGGGTGCGCGCAGCGCCGCGGCCAGCGCCGACAGGATGCGCTCCGCAGCCGCCGGGTCCCCGGAGAGCGCGCCGAGCACCTCGCCCGCGTCCACGTCGTTCGTACCCGCGACCACCATGTCGACCAGGGCCGGTTCTGCGGCGGTCACCCCGCGCCCGCCCGCGGCGAGCGCGGCCGGGCCGCGCACCGCCGGGTCCGGGTCGTCGAGCGCGGCGGTGAGCAGCGCGGTCGCGGCATCGCCCGGGATCTCGGCGACCGCGAGCACGGCCCGTCGCCGGACCTCGGCGTCGGCCGACCGCAGTCCGGGGGCGAGCCCCGCCAGCCCGTCGGTCCCGGCTCTGGCCAATGCCCAGCGCAGCGCCCCCGCCATGTTCGGCTCGCTCTCGGCGAGCACCGCGGCGGTGAGCAGATCGGTGGGGACCGGCTCGTTCGCGGCCGGGTTGAGCACGGTCTGCAATCGCCGCGGCGGGTCGCCGGAGCCGAGGTTGCGGACCAGCTCGACGATGCGCAGCACATCGCGCCAGCCCGCCGGTTCCGCGCCCTCGACCGCTCGCAACCGCTCCAGCAGCTCGCGCTCCCTGGCCAGCCGCTCCTCGGTGCGCCGGATGAGATCACCGACCAGGGTCTGCGGCGCGAACCCCGGATCCTCCAGCGCCATCCCCACCTCGCGCAGCGAGAGGCCGAGCGTGCGCAGGCTCTCGACGTGGAAGATGCGCCGGATGTCGGCGTCGGTGTACTCGCGGTAGCCGCCGACGGTGCGCCCGGTCGGGCGGACCAGCCCGAGCGCGTCGTAGTGGCGCAGCATCCGGGTGCTGACCCCCGAACGCCGCGCCACCTCGCCGATCAGCACGGCGCGCCGTCCAGCGCCGCGATCCGCTTCGCCGCCTCGATGTCGAAGGCGGCGTCCGGGTCGCGCAGCAGCTGCTCGGTGACGATGGCGTGCGCCCGCACCTCCGGGTCGGCGCTCGCCTTCGCCGCGGCCAGGTGCGGCTCGATCAGCTCACCGAGCGCGGCCAGCGCCCGGCTCAGGCTGCGCCGCACGTCGCGGTCGCCGCGGCCGAGCTGCCCGGCGAGTTCGGCGGCGAGCGCCGCGCGCTCCCCGTCCGGCACCAGCACCACCGCCGCCCGCCAGGCACTGCGCGCGACCTCGGCGTCGGGGTCGCGCAGCAGCTCCGGGGTGATCGCCGACCAGGTGGCCGGGTCACCGATCTTGGAGAGCGTGTGCAGCGCCTGGCTGCGTGCCTGCGCCCCGCCGGACTCCAGCTCGGCCAGCAGCGCGGGCACGACGTCCGCCGCCGGGAGCCGGGTGAGCGCCCAGGTGAGCATGTCGCGGACGTAGAAGTCCGGCTCGACCGCGCAGCGCGCGAGCAGCGGGGTGCGCAGCGCGGGGTCCGGGTGCGTGCCCGCGGTCAGCGCTGCCTGCAGCCGGGTGGACGCGTTCTCCGTGCTCAGCGCGGCGAGCAGCCGCGGGTCGACGGGACGGCCGGTTGTCGGGTTCATGGGAACCACCTCCTCGCGTCCAGTGAAGACGTTGTCACTGTGTCAAGGTCAAGGGCCGGTTCGCGGCAGGATGCCCGGCATGTCCCCGGCATTTCGCTCTCGGCGCGGCGGGCGCGCGGACCCGCCCCGGACGAGGACAGGGACGACCGGGGCGGGCCTGGCCCCCGGATCGCACGACGCGCGAGAGAGAACGACCCGGGTGCCAGTTCGGAGGTACCCGGCGACGGCTCTTTCACGCGCGTCGCTCGGCTGCAACGCACCGCGATCCGACGGCGGACTTCGCCCGGACTGTTCCTGACGTGTCCGAAAACTATTTGTGCGGAACGGATCCGGCTCACCGCGTGCCGTGATCGAATCAGCGGATGGAACGGAGCACACCGGCCGTCCTCGCCGCGGCGACGGTTGCGGGCACCGCGACGATCGCAGGCGCCTGGGTCCTGGCGAGCGCCCCCGCGATCTCGTGGTCCGGCCTGTTCGCCGTCGTCCTCGGGCCTGCGGCGCTGCTCGGCGAGGCGGCCGGTCGGCTGCGGCGGGTTCGCCGCAGTGGCCGGGCGAGAACCGTGGAGAACCTGCAGCGGGGCCTCGCCGCCGCGAGCGCGGTGGCGGGGCTCCTGGCACTGGCGGCCCGCGATGACCGGCCGACGGTGGCCTGGATCCTGGCCGTAGTGCTGGTCGGCGCGGCGTTCTGCACCGCCCTGTTCGAACCGGCGCGGTATGGACTCGCGCGCAGGGCGTTCGCGATGGCAGGTACGGCGGCCGCGGCGGCCGCGCTCGGTGTGGGGGCCTATCTGCTCTCCGGTTCTCCCGGTATCGCCGCGGCTTCGGTCGCGTCGGCACTGGTGCTGGCGGTGGCGAGCCTCCCGTCGGACTCGGCCGCGCCGCTTCCGCTCGGGATCGGCTGGATGGGACCGGCTGTGGCCGTCGGGACGTCGGTGGTGGTCGCGCAGCCGCTGACCGACCAGGTCATGGCGCCGACGCCCGGCTTCGCGGCGACCGTGGCAATCGTGTCGATCGCCGCAGGCGTCCAGTGCGTCGTTCAGCTTGCCGTCCTGCGGATACTTCGGCCCACCGTCGCGCCCGATCTCGAGGTCGAGGGGGAGGCGGCCGCCGCGCGAAGCACCGCCGCCTCGGCGGGCCGGGGCCGGTCGAGTGCTCGCTACCTGGATCCGGATCAGCTGGATGCCGCCGAGCGGATACGAACCTACGGGTCGACGACGCAGCGGCGCGTCTTCGAGACGGTGCTCGCGCGGGCCCGGGAATTCGGTGACACCAGCGAACTGCATCACCTGTTGCAACAGTACGAGCGGTATGCGCCCGACACGCCGTTCGATCCGCCCCCGCGGTCGGTGTTCCGCCCGCCGGAGGGGATCCTCGTCAGCTCCGCCGCGGTGGCGATCACCGTGGCGACCGCGCGCACCGAGGGGATCGTCATCGATCGGGTGTGGCCGCGGCTCGAACTCGTGCTTCCGTCGCCCGTGCGGCGGCGCCACGCTCGGACGGACCAGGCGGTCGCGCTGTCGCGGATGGTCGCGGCGAGCGCGACCGCCGCGGCTTTCGCCTTGGTCGCCGCCTCGCTGTACGCGTATGCGGCCGTACCTCTCGTCGCCGGGCTGCTCGCGGTGGTCACCGGGCGTGGCCGGGTGACGGAGGGCTATCGGCAGCGCGCACGCTCGATCACCGTGTTCCGGATGCACCTGATCCGCGCGCTCCATTTGCCGGAGCCGACTACCCACGCGGAGCTCATCGCGATGGGCGGAGTCCTCGCGGGTGATGCGGAATTCGGCGAGTTGGCCTCGCCGCCGGAAACCGTGGTGGAGGCGCCGAACTCCGCGCAGCTCGCCGCCGAGGTCTCGTCCGCCGTCGTCGCCGGGCTGCGAATCGAGATGCGCACGCTGGAGCAACAGCAGGAGGCGATCCTGCGCGATGTGGCATCGTCCGTCACCGGCAGATCCGCGGTCGACCGGATGGCGGCGCAGCTGGCCGACACCACCGCAGACCTGCTCGATGAACGGCTCAGCGCGACCGTCACCGCGCTGCGCTCCCAAACCGACGAATCGATCACCAAGGCGGTAGGCGCCGTCCTGGCGGGGCCGCCCCTGATCGCGTTCACCGGATACTTCGCCGTCGAGCTCGACGATCCCAGACCCACCGTGCACCGCGGCGCCGACGGCGTCATCCACGCGTCACCGGGCATCTCGATCGGCCTCGTGGTGACCGTGCTCGCCGACGCGGCCGCTCGTGACGTGGCCCCCGACCGCGGCACGACCGGCGAACACGATTTCGTCGCCCTGGAGACCGTGTCCGTGGACGGGCTGAAATCGGATGCCCTCGTGCAGTTCGATGTGTTGCTCGACAGTGCGGCCATGACGCCGATACCGCGCAGACACACGCTTCAGCTGCATCGGGTCGAGGGCGAGCGGAGCGGCACGATACAGCTCGAGCTCCCGGACCGGGAGGGGGTGCACGAGGCGTGGTTGCAGCTGTATCAGGGGGGCAGGCTCATCCAGGCGGTCGCGATAGCCGTCGACACCCGGCTCCCCGATCACGCTCAGCGGGAGGAGCGATGACCGATAGCGCCCACGGCCCCGCGGTGCGGGTACGGCTCGTGCCCGTCAGGCGCGGGCTGCGGGTGGAGTTCGAGGCGTCGGCGCCGCACGTCCGGCCGGTCCGCTTCACCCTGCCCGACCTGGGCAGGATCGCCGCGGTCCGGCGCGCACTCGACCAGGGCCTCACCGACGTCAAGCGCTCGATCACCGCGCTCGCCGTCGCCGAGGCCGAGGTACCGGTGCTGGCCCAGGCACTCGGCAGCATGGGGCGCCGGATGCTCTTCGCACTGATCGGCAACCGGGCCGAACTGATCCGGGAACTGCAGCTGTTCTGGACTTCCGCGGTGCCCGCATGGCGCAATCCGGACCACGTCGCGGTCGTGGAATGCCTCGGCGATGCGAACCACCTGCTGCCGCTCGAGTACCTTCCGTTGTTCGATATGGGCGCGTGTACGGACGACGTCAGCGGGCGCGTCGAATTCGCCGAGCAGTGCCGCTCGTTCGTCGGTTTCAGTTGCGTCGTGCGGCGCCGCGTCCTCCCGATCCGGATCCCACCGGGCGGCCACGGGCTGCGGATGGACGCGGACGGCAAGCTGGTACTGCGCTACCTGCACCACGACACCCTGGTGGGCGCCGCGCGCGAATACACGTGGTTCACGACCGACGGCAGCGCCACCCTTGCACTGCGCGGGCCGCACCCCCAGCCCGGACAGCGCGGCACCGACCTCGTCGAGCGCATCTACGACCCGGAATCCGACCAGGTGCAGCACTTCTCCTGCCACTGCGACACCACCGCGCCGGACCCGTTCGACTATCGGCTCGAACTCCGGGGCGCGGGCCGCGATCTGGAACTCACCCTGGGTGACCTGGGCGAGCACTTGGTCCGCCTCGGCGCCACCGCCGATCGGGGCGCGCCCGCCATGCCGCTGATTGTGCTGAACGCCTGCGGCTCCTCCCGGATCGACCCCTCCACCTCGATCTCGTTTCCGCAGGTGTTCCTGGAGAACGGAAACCGCGGCTGTATCGGAACGGAGGTCGCCATCCCGGACGAGGAGGCGGCCGAGTTCTCCCGGGTCTTCTACCGCGAGTTGCTCGACGGAGCCGATGTCGGCCTCGCGGCACATCGCGCCCGGAGCCACCTGCTCCACGTCTTCACCAATCCGATCGGCCTCGCCTACACCGTGTACGGCGACACCGATCTCGCGATCACCGAATGAAGGGGTAGACACGAATGACCGAAGCGGACACCGGGGTGACCACCGGCGAAACGTCGACGACGATCAGCGTCTTCGGGCGCGAGGACTCGGACGGGCGAGCCGACAGATCGCTGTTCAAACGGGGCGACGACTTCCGCTACGGCCGCAGCGAGATCCCGGCCGACCTCTTCCGCGACCGCGTCCTGACCTTCGTGGACGCCATCCGCGAGATCGTCGCCGACATTCCGGACAGCGCAGGCGAGTACAGCCTCCACGAAGTGCAGGTGACCGTGGAGGTGAGCGCGAAAGGCCAGCTCTCCCTGCTGGGAACGGGCGGTGAGCTGGCAGGCAAGGGCGGTCTCACCTTCACCTTCCGGAAGTAGGCGCCCGCCGGGGCCGGGGCGACGTACCCCGGCCCCGGACGGCGCTACGCGCTCGCGCGCAGCGCGGCGATGAACCACTCCCAGGCGGGAACCTGCGGCTCCCGCGCGGGCCACCCGTTCAGCACGCCGAGCAATTGCCAGTACCGCTCGACCCGCCGGTCGGTGAAGGTGTCCATGGAATCCGCCAGCCGCACCCGGTCGTCGGCGGCCAGCGCCGGGTCGACGACCTGACCCAGCAGCTCCCGACCGCGCGCCGAATCCGGGGCGACCCCGTCGGCCAGCGCCTGCGCGGCGAGTGCGGAGACCCGCGCCGGATCCGGGGTGAACTCGGATTCGGCGCCTGCCGCCCCGGTCACCGCCATCTCCCGCACCCGCTCCTGGAACCCCCGGTCCCCGACCAACTCCGCCAGCTCGACCCAGGCGTCCACCTGCTCCGGGCTGGGATCGTCGGGCAGCTCCGCAGGCAGCGAGCGCATCCCGTGCGCGATCCGCGCGCCCGGCGCGTCGTCCGGGATCCCGGCGAACGTGGCGTCCACGAAGTCATCGATCAGCTGCTGCCGCTCGGCGGCGGAGAGCTTCGCCATCTCGTGCATGATTCTCATCTCCTCGGTCGAACTTCTCCGGTGAGCGACCGAGCGCAGCACCGCCCGCCGGAGCCGCAGGGTGCGGATCTCGGCGTCCAGCGCCCGTACGTGCGCGGCGGCCACGTCGGCGACCGTGGCCTGGCGCAGCAGCACCTTGCGCACGGTGGGCAGGTCGAGCCCCAGTTCGCGCAGGGTGCGCACGAGGTCGAGCCGGGCCACCGCCTCGGTGTCGTAGAGCCGGTAGCCGGTCGGCGACCGGTCGGTCGGCGGCACGACGCCCGCGTCCGACCAGAAGCGGATGGTCCGCACCGGCAGCCCGGTGCGGCGGGCCAGCTCGCCGATGGGGAACAGGGCGTCGCGGTCACTCACGGGAATCAGCCTCGGGTTTCCAGTAGGTGGAGAGTCAACAGGGATTCTCACCGGCTGCGCTCGCGCGGACGCCGCGGATGCGCGAATATAGGGCGTGATCTGCCCGCACTGCCAGACCAGCCTGCTCTATCGGCAGCGCTCCGGCCGCGTCTGCTCCTCGTGCAGGCGCCCCTTCGCGCTGGAGCCGAAGGAGAGCCCGTTCCGGCTGCACGACCTGCGCGTGCACCGCCTCGCGGAGAAGCTCTCCGACGGCAGGGGGCTGCTCTACACCGGCCCGCAGCTGTACTTCGCGGCGGGCCGCAAGACGCTGCCGAGCACCGGCCGCACCTACACCATGGCGGCCGTCGGCTACACCGTCCTCATCGTGGTCATCGGCGTGGTCCTGTGGGCCACCGGCCTGGTTCGGCACGGGCCGGTGGCGGTCGGGGTGGTGGTGGCGATCGTCGCGGTGAACGTGCTCCTGCTGCTGGCCCGGCCCCGGCTGCGCCGCCACGCGACGGTGCCGATGCAGCGCAGCTACCCCGACTTCGCCGCGCAGGTGCTGCGGCCGTGGCAGCGAGTCTACGGCGCGCCGCCGCCCCGGCTGGCCCGCGACGACCTCCCGCCGTCGACCGTCCCGCAGCCGCGGATCGCGCTGCTCTGCCCGGACCGCCCCACCCTGGCCTGCCTCGCCGCCAACAATGCCCCCGCCACCTGGCAGCTGGCGCTCTGCGACCGGGTCGAGCAGGTGCCGCCCGAGGTTCCGGTGCTGGTCCTGCACGATGCGAGCGCCGCGGGGATCGGCTGGGCCTGGCAGGTGCGCGCGGCGCTCGGCCCGCGCGCCCTCCCGCTCGGCCTCTCCCCGGCCGCCGTGCGCACCGCGCGCTGGGCGGTGCGGGTGAAGGAGCGGCCGGTCGACCCGGTGGCGCTGCCGCCGGGCATGGCCGCGGCGGACCGGGAGTGGCTGCTGGACGGCTGGTGGTCGCCGGTGGCCGCGCTGCCGCCCGCCCGGCTGCTCGCGCTGGTGCAGCGCGGGGTCGACCGGGTGGCGGAGGCGGCCGACCCCGACCGCCGCCGCGCCGCGCGGGTAGGTTTCCTGACGTGGCCGACCCCGGCGTGATCGCGCGCCTGCTGCCGCGCGCCGTCGCGCGGGCGACCGCGCCGAGCGGGCTGCGGGTCACCGAGCGCCAGCTCTACTACGAGCTGTGCAGGCTGCTCGTCCCCGCGCACCGGCTGCGCCGCGGCCCCGGCTTCACCGTCGCGGTCCCGCTGCGCTACAGCGCCTTCCGCGCGGCGCTCGGCGCGCAGCACGACCTGCTCGCCGCGGTGCCGCCGGAGCGGGCCGAGCCGGGCCGCCACACCGCCGAGCCGGACCTGTTCGACTACGGCCTGCCCCGGCTGCTGATCTGCCGGTCGCACGAGATCGCGCACATGCTGCGGGCCAACGGGCTCCCGATGGAGTCGGCGTGCCCGGTGCTGAGCGCCGCCGAACTCCCGGTGCACCCCGGGGTCGCCGCGATGCTCGCCCGGGTCTCCGGCACCGCCTACGTGCTGCACGAGGCGAGTACCGCGGGGTTCGAATTCGCCGCGCGGGTCCGCGAACTCGCCGCGCTCCCGGACGAGGTCGCGGTGGTCCCGCTCGGCCTGCGCCCGCGTCAGGCCGCGGCCCGGCACCTGTTCCACCTGCCCGGCACCGCCCCGCCACCAGGCCCCCCACCGCAGGGCCCGGACGACCGCGAGCTCCGCTGGCTGGCCCGCGGCCGCACCGTCGAGCTGGAAGCCGTGCGCCCGGCCGCGCTGCTGCGCACGGTGCACCGCCTGGTCCGCGAGGTGCGCACCCCGCGCACCCCGCTGCTCGAACTCCGCCGCACCAGGGACACCGGGTTCCTCACCTGGCCCGCCGCATGACCGGTACCCCGAAAGGAGCCCGCCGTGCCCCCGTACCGGCAGGTCGACTACACCGATGAGCTGCTCGCCGACGGCACCGTGCACCGCCGCTACGGCGACGGCCGCCAGGAGTGGCGCAGCCGCGGGCCCGGCGGCACCGTGCTCTGGCGCGACGACCAGGGCCGCTCCGGCCGCGACGAGCCGCTGGGGCCGAAGATCATCCGGCGCGACCACCCCGGCGGCGTCCTCTACGGCCGCGAGGCCGGGTACGGCCGCACCCTCTGGGGCGACGGCGTGCTCACGGTGAACCGCAGCTCGTTCGGCGGCCGGATCGGCGCGGTGCTCGCGACCGTCGCGGGCGGCGCGCTGCTCGGCGCGCTCATCCTGCCGCCGCTGGTCATGAGCCCCGAAGAAGAGGAGGAGCTGCGCAACCAGACCGCGTCCGGCGGCGGCTCGGACGGCGGGGACGACGGCGGCGGATACGGCGACTGGGACGACAGTTACGGCGACGACGACGATTTCGGGTGATGCCATGTCCCGCTGGTGCGCGTTCCTGACCCCCGCCGACCCCGCCGCCCACGTGCGCGCGGTCGGCGCCACCCTCCTCACGTCGAGCGGCCCGCACGCCCTCGGCCTGCTCGACGGCCCCGGCACCGCCGCGGGCCCCTTCGCCGCGGGCGCGCTCACCGCGGTCGGCGAGGTCACGCTGTTCAACACCGCCGAGCTGCGCGCGAAGCTCGGCCCCGCGGCGCCACCGCCGGGCAGCCGGGACGGCCTGGTCCTGCTGCACCTCTACGAACGCTTCGGCCTGCCCGGCATCGCCGCCGCCGACGGCATGTTCGCGCTCGCCGTCACCGACGGCCCCGACCTGGTCCTCATCCGCGACCACGTCGGCGCCCGCACCCTCTTCCACGCGCACGCCCCGGCGGGCTGGGCCGCCTCGACCTCGCTGCGCGCCCTGCGCCGCTGGCCCGCCCTGCGCACCGGCCTGCACCTGCCCGCCGTCCGCGACTTCCTGACCTTCGCCTACCTGCCCGGCCGTGAGACCCTGCTGCACGGCGTGCACGAGGTACTCCCCGGCCGCTGCGTCCGGCTGCGCCCCGACGGCACCAGCAGCGAGGAGACCTACTGGGAGCCCGAGGAGCACATCGACGACCGCCCCGCGGCCGAACACGCTCTCGCCCTGCGCACCCTGCTGGAACAGGCGGTGGCGCGCAGGCTGCCCGCAGGCGACCCGGTCGCGGTGCTGCTCTCCGGCGGCATCGACAGCAGCCTGGTGACGGCGCTCGCGGCGAAGCTGCACGACCACCCGGTGCGCACCTACTCGATCAGCTTCGGGGACACCGCGCCCAACGAACTCGGCTACTCCGGGCTGGTCGCCGCGCACTGCCGCACCGAGCACCGGGTGCTCACCGTGCCGGGCGCGACCGTCGCCGCCCGGCTCGCCGACACCGTCGGGCTGCTCGACTCCCCCGTCGGCGACCCGCTCACGGTGCCCAACGCGCTGCTCGCGGAGGCGGTGGCCGCCGACGGCGCCACCGTCGCCCTGAACGGCGAGGGCGGCGACCCGGTCTTCGGCGGGCCGAAGAACCTGCCCATGCTGATCTTCGAGCTCTTCCGCGCCGACCCCGACCCGGAGGCCCGCGCCCGCGCCTACATCGACAGCTACCGCAAGTGCCATGCCGACCTGCCCGTCCTGCTCACCCCCGATGCCGTCGCCGCGCTCGAATCCGCGCCGGGCCCGGCCGCACACGTCGCCCCCTACCTGCGCCAGGGCCGGATGACGACGCTGCTCAACCAACTCCTGCACGTGAACCTGCGCACCAAGGGCGCCCACCACATCCTCACCAAGGTGGAGCGGCTCACCGCGGCCAGCGGCATCGAGGGCCGCGCCCCGCTCTTCGACCGCGCGGTCGTCGACCGTGCCTTCGCCACCCCGCCCGCGCTGAAACTGGCGGGCACCAGCGAGAAGTGGATCCTCAAGGAGGCGGTGCGCGACCTGCTCCCCGCCACCATCGTGGACCGCCCGAAGAGCGGCATGCGGGTGCCGGTGCAGCAGTGGCTGGACGGCCCGCTCCGCGACCTCGGCCACGACCTGCTGCTCTCCGGCGACCGCGGGCTCTTCCGCACCGACACCGTGCGCGGCTGGCTGCGCGGGGAGGGTGCGCTGCTCCCGCGACAGGGTGGCAAACTCTGGCTGGTGTTGTCGCTGGAACTGTGGTTGCGCTCGTTCGACGTGGGCGGGCCGGTCGGATGACCCGGCTCAAGGTGGCGGCCGACGCCGAGAACGAGATCCACGACCTGGCGACCTTCGCCGACCCCGGTCGCAATGTGGTCACCCCGGTCGCCCGCTTCGACCCCGCCGTCGCCGCGGCCGTGGTCGACGCCTTCGCGCGGATCGTCCGCACCGCCAAGGCCAGCGCCGCCGCGACCACCCCGGACGCCGACGGCATCGTGCGCTCGCAGACCTTCGAGGAGGGCGACGTCTACATGGTCGAGAAGCCCTTCGACGGCTTCTTCGCCGACCGCTACCTCATGGACTTCTACGACACCGCCGAGCGCGGCATCTGCTCGCGCATGCACCTGCACACCGGGCTGCGCTTCGTGCGCATGATGACCGGGCCGGAGACCAGCATCCGGGTCGGCAGCCTGTCGCCGTTCGTGGTCACCGACGTCGCGGGGGTCACCCCGTTCGCGCCGGAGCAGTTCACCGACGACCTGCCCGACACCCCGCCCGGCGTGCACCGCACCAGGCACAACCTGATCGTGCCTCCGTGCTCGTTCGTCGACATGCAGATCCCGCGCGGGGTCAGCCACCAGTTCAACGCGGTCGGGCCGAACGCGGTGATCGATTCGGTGCACCCGGAGGAGTCGGTGGAGGTGTTCCGGGAGCGGATGTCCGGGTACCGGATGATGGCGCAGACCGTTTTCCTGGCCCCCGAACTCGCCGCGGCCGACACCTGCGCCGACCTCGACGGCCCGCCAGTTACCTCATAGCGAACCGCGGCGGCATCGGGTGAACGGAGGACAGGAATCCGCCGCCGTTCCGGGTAGAACAGAGGTGCCCCCGGAGCGGATCGCTCATCTCCGCCCCGGGTGCGGCTCCGCCCCGGATCCTCTGCCAGGGTCGACGACAGTCCCTACCGGGGCGGAGCCAGCCAGCGCGATCGGCGGCCGCCACCGCACCCTCCACCGCGCGCAAAAGCCCTGTGACCTGATGCCGCATGAAAAGTCGTGGTTCGGCCCCATTTGTTCGTGATCCAGGCAGGACACGGCATTCGGTTCGACTCCTACCTGAGCGATGAATATCGGCCACTTCCGCCGTCGGTACCCCTGAGACCGACACCGAGAAGGAGCTGTCCATGGTTATCGTCGCAGGCCACATCACCGTCGACCCCGCGGATCGCGAGGCCTACCTGACGGGGTGCGTGACCGTGGTCGAGCAGGCCCGCCGCGCCCCCGGCTGCCTGGACTTCGCGATCAGCGCGGACCTGGTCGACCCGGGCCGGATCGACGTCTTCGAGCGCTGGGAATCGCAGGCGGCGGTGGAGGCGTTCCGGGGCAGCGGGCCGGGGGACGACCAGAGCGCGCGGATGCTCGCGGCGTCGGTGGCCGAGTACGACATCGCGGAGGTGCGGTCGCTGACGTAGCGCGGGTCATTCGGCGACGATGAGCGGTCGCAGGGTCTGCGCGGCGATCTCCATGCCACGGAGCGTCTTCTCCACCGTGCCGCCCCAGACCGGGTCCTCGTGCTCGACGGCGATGTCGCCGGTGTAGCCGGCGGCGTAGAGCAGGTCGACGATCCGGTTCCAGTCGAGCTGCCCGCGCCCTGGCACCCGGTAGCGCCACCACCCGACGTCGGTGGCCGAGGTGCGCCCCACCGTCTTCCCGAAGACGCCGTACCGGGTGCGGGCCCGCTCGTCGATCTGGATGTCCTTGGCCTGGACGTGCCCGACGATCCCCGCCCGCAGCGCGTGCTCGAGCGCCTCGACGGGGTCGATGCCGAGCCAGGGCAGGTGCGAGGGGTCGTAGGTGAGGCCGAGCCCGAGTTCGGCCATCCAGTCCCACAGCTCGGGCGAGTACGCGAGGTTGCCCGGGTAGCCGTCCGGGTGCCAGCCCTCCATCGGGCAGTTCTCGGCGAGCAGCCGCACACCGCGCTCGGCGGCGTACCGGACCAGCGGCGGCAGGCACTTCTCCGCGAGCCGGAGGCTGTCGGCCACCGGGCGGGTCGGATCGCGGCCGACGAAGGTGGTGACCCGCGGGACGCCGAGCGCGGTGGCGGCATCGATGCAGGCGCGCAGGTGCCGGTGCACGCGGTCGCGCTCGGCGGGGTCGTGGTGCAGGTTGTTGTCGCAGTAGGCCACCGCCGAGATGCTCAGGCCGTTCCGGTCGAGGAGTTCGGTGACGCGGGCGGCGTCCGCGGCGCCGAACCGGGCGACCGCGAGGTGGGCGGCCTGGTGGATGTGTTCGCTGCCCTCCGGCCAGGCCGCCACCTCCAGCGCCCGGTACCCCGCTCCCGGTGCCCAGGCGGCGATCCGGTCCAGCGACAGCGCGCCGAGGGCGGCGGTCAGCACTCCGAGTTTCATGCGGTTCCTCACTGTCCGTGGTGTGCGTCGATGCGGTGGGGCGACCGCGCGGCGGCGGTGGCTCGCTGGATCGCGCGGAGCCGGGCCGCGGTGTCCCTGGTCGTGGGGTGGGCGAGGCCGTGCCGCTCGGCTTGCCGGTGCAGGATCGAGCGCAGTTCCTCCGCCGCCAGGTCGGGCAGCCGCGGGTCCGACGGTTCCGCCTGAACGCGGGCGAGGTACAGGTACTTCGCCGTCTCCAGGGTGTCCGGATGCCGAACTCCCAGCACCCGAGCGCGATCGGCCAGCAGGCTCTCCAGCAGGAGCAGGGCCCGTTCGCCGTTCCCGTTGTACACCCACATCTTCGCCAGCGAGTGCCGCGCGTCGAGGGTCTCCGCGTCGTCGGGGCCGAGCTGCTCCGTCCGGCCCGCGATGACGCCGCGATACCCTGCGGCGGACTCCTCGGCCGCCCCGCACTGCCCCAGCACCCAGCTGCGCCGGCAGGCGAGGTGCCCGGCGAGATCGGTGTCCTCGGTGATGGCGAGCTCCCGGAAACCGGCCGCGGCCTCCGGAATTCGTCCGCGACCGACGAGCGTCCACAGCAGCAGCATCTCGGTGCGCGGGTCGGCGGCGGCGAGAACCCGCTGCTCGTCCGCGCGCAGCCGCCGCAGCAGCCGCTCGGCCGTCCGGTGCTCGCCGAGCTCCGACCACGCCTCCGCCCAGGCCCGCCGCGCCCGGAAGCCGCGCGGGTCGCTGCCGCCGAGCACCCGCAGGTGCGGGGCGGCGGCGCGGAGCAGGCGCAGCGCCGTGCGCTCGGCACGGTCGGCGATCAGCGCTTCGGCGACCTTCGCCACCGACTCCAGCACCGTCGCCGAGCCCGCCGCACCGAAGAGCCGCACCGGAAATTCGGTGAGGAGCTCGCGCAGCCCGGCGACCAGGAGGCGGGTGTTTTCCCGGTCGTCACCGCACCGGATCCGCGTCTCCCGGGCCGGGTCCGCCAGCGCCTCCGCGATCCGTACCGGGTGGCGAGCAGCGGACCGGTGCGGCGCGGGGAGCACGATGGCAGGCGCCGCGCCCGCGCGCACGCCATCGAGCGCGGCGGCGATCCGGTCCGGGGTGAGGACGGCGGCGACCGCCCCGGCGATGTCACCGAACAGCCCGGCGATCTCCGCGGTCGTCACCGGTCCGCGGCTCCGCTCGATCCGGTCGTCCTGGTTCACTCGACCTCCCTCGGTGGCCGCGCCGGGCCGGTCCTGTCCCTGATCGTGTAGTCGGGTCCGAGCAGCTGCTCGAGTTGGCAGCGGGCGTGGTGCAGCCGCTGCCGCACGGCATTCGGCGTCCGGCCGATGCGGTCGGCGATCTCGGCGGTGGTGTAGTCGGCGAGGATGAGCTCGAAGGTCTCCTTCGCCGCGGGCGAGAGCTGGGCGAGCAGCTGGGCGACCCACTGCTCGTCGTCCCACGCGGACAGGGCCCGCTCGGCCCTGTCGTCGGCTACCAGGTGTAGGTCGTCGTCGGCTCCGAGCTCGTACCGCTGTTCCCGCCGCACGGTCTTCAGGAATCGGTTCTTGGTGGTGGTACGCAGCCACGCCCCGGGTGTGCGGACGGTGTCCCACTCCGACCACAGGGCCCGAAATGCCTCCTGCACCGCGTCCTCGGCGACCTGCGGCGTCGCCCCCAGGTAGATCAGCATGGTGACCAGCGGGCGGTATCGGGAGCGGAAGAGCTCCTCGAATTCGGCGTCCTTCCGCGCCGGTGCCGGGGTGTTCGGTGGTCGCGGGGCGACGCCTCCCCCGGTGATCTCCGGGGGCTCCACGTAGGACAAGGCACGGTCTCCATCTCCTCGGGTGGTCGTGGGAGGCGTTGTGCCATCCGACTCCCTGGTCCCGGCCGAGGCGCCGGTGTTAGATCGCATGCCGAAATTCCCCGGATGTCAACCGATCTCGACATGTCTCGCGGCGATCGCGGCGAGGACGACCGCCGCGGTCACCGCGAGGGACCCGGTGGCGCCGTAGGCGCTGACGGCCAGCGCGAGCACGGGGGTGAGATCGAAACCGCCGCGCTCACCCCCGCTCGGCCGGTCGGGGTTCTTGTCGCGCACGCTGCTCATGGTCATCGCCTTTCCGGTGAACGGTGTCGTTCTTCAGGTCGCGGCGAGCGGGCCGGAGTTAGCGTGTGCTGCATACAGACCGATCGCCCCGTGCGGAGCGCCGGGGCGATCGGGCGGACGGCGCTAGCCGGGATCGCGTGCCAGTCCGGAGGCGGCGGCGACCACCCAGCCCAGCTCGGGCTTGAAGATGTCGCTGTGCGCGCCGCCGGGCGGCCCGCCCTGCGTCACGAAGCCCGAGGCATCGAGGTTCAGGATCCGCCCCGCGGCGAAGGGGTACTCGGTGCCGCTCGCCCCGAGCTCACCCTGCTCGTGCGGCTGGTAGGCGCCGTGCGAGCCCAGCGCGCGGTAGCGGAAGAGCGGGTCGTCGGCATCGGCCGCGTCGGCGCCCGCGACCAGCGAGGCCAGCGGGTACATGACGCCCAGCGCGGAATCGTGCTCGGAGAAGCAGACGGTGAGCGGGCCGTCGATCCGGTCGAGCCGCCCGGCCAGCGCGCCCGCACCGGGGCGGAAGGGCAGCGGGTCGGTGAAGGTGAAGCGGGAGAAGGCGGCCTGCAGCAGCGTCACCGAGGCGACGGTGGTGCCCGCGCCGAGCCCGTCCAGGGCGAACGACACCACCCGGCCACCGAAGCTGTGCCCGATCAGGTGGATGCGCAGCCCGTCGGCGGCCAGCTCGGTGATCGCCGGACCGAGTCCGGCGCGGCCGACCACGCCCGCCCGGTTCTTCATCCGCCAGTAGGAGAGCTGGCGCAGCGCCTCCTTCGCGCCGTGCAGCAGCTTGCCGAAGCCGCCGAACCCCGCCGCGCCGCCGCTACCGGTCTGCAGCTCCACGCCGGTGGTCTCCAGTTCGTCCGCGAACCGCTCGAACAGCTCGACCGGGTCGGTGTCGGGTGCGAACATGCCGAGCGCGGCCGGGTCGGCCGATTCGCCGTCGCCGATGACGGGCAACCCGGCCGGGTCGTGCAGCGCCCGCAGCCGGTCGAACAGCTCCCGCGCCACCGCGGTGCTCGGCTCGGCCGCGAGCAGGGCGGCGACGGCGTCGAGTTCGGCGGCGCGGCCGGGGAACACCGTGCGCAGCTCGGCGAGCACCCCGGGGTCGAGCTCGGGCGATCCGGCGGGCACCGCGGCGGTGGGGGTGAGCGCGGCGGCGCCGTCGGGCGCGGCGGGGAAGTCCGGGATCGGCTCGTCGCGCCACAGCTGCGAGGGCCAGAAGACCCCGGCGAAACCGGCCTTCGCGGCGGGGTCGAGCTGCGCGGCGAGCTCGGCGAACCAGCGGGTGCAGTACCCCACCGCGGTGGCCTGGCCGTTGTTCCAGCCGTGGCAGAACAGGAACAGGTCGGTGCGTCCGCGCTCGGCGGCGGCCCGGCGCAGCGCCGCCGCCTGCCCCGCGCGCGGATCGCCGTCCTCGTCGAAGACGAGCTGCTCGAACACGTCGCCGGTCATGGCCGATTCTCCGTTCGTCGAGGGTTCACACCGATTGCAGGGCGCGCATCAGGTCGACCAGCCCGGCCCCCTGGAAGGCGGGGTCGCGGTTCAGCGAGGTCGCCGACTCCATGAAGATCCGCTTCACCGCCTCCGGCTCGCCGATGAACTCGCGCTGCACCGACAGGAACGCGGCGATGGCGCCGGAGACGTGCGGCGCCGCCATGCTTGTTCCGCTGTCCTCGGTGTAGACCGCGCGGTCCGCGGGCAGCTCGCCGAGGAGCGCGCGCAGCGATTCCAGCTTCGCGCCCGCGGCGGCGGAGGCGATCCGCTCGCCCGGCGCCACCAGGTCGGGTTTGCGCCTGCCGTCCGCGGTCGGGCCGCGCGAGGAGAAGTAGGAGACGCCGTGCGCGTGCGGCGACTCCCGGTGCGTGGCGCCGACCGTGACGGCGCGCTCGGCGTTGCCGGGGTCGTTGATGGTCATGGCGGCGCTGAACGAGTCCACCGCGGACAGCTCCGGATCGAGCCGGATGTAGGCCGAGTTCCCGGCCGCCACCACCACGACCACCCCGGAGCGCACCAGCTTGTCGACCTCGAGGCAGAGCGGGCTGCGCCCGCAGGCGAACCAGTGCGGGTCGAACTCGTACCCGAGGCTGAGGTTCACGCCGTGCACGCGCAGCAGCTTGCCGCCCGCGGCGTTCAGCTCGCGCACGTAGGCCAGTGCCCGGATCACCCTGGCGGTGCTCGCGGCGAGGGTCCGGCTGCCGCCGAGCACCTTGAGGCTGACGAGCTTCGCGCGCGGCGCCACCCCGGCCAGCTCGGCCGGGTCCGCGACCGTCCGCGGCTGCTCGATCGGGGTGCGCGGATCGGCGACGTTGTAGCGGCGCTCGGCGACCAGGATCCGGTCCGCCGTCCCGCCCCAGCGCTCCAGCCCGCCCGCGAGGATCCCGGCGACGTGGGTGCCGTGCCCGGTCTCGTCGACCAGCGGATCCCCGCCCGGGTCGGTGAAGTCCCGGTGCAGCTCGGCCACGAGCGGGTCGTGCAGCGTGTCGTACCCCTGGAAGTGCGGGTGGTCGCCCTGGATGCCGGAGTCGACGACGGCCCAGACGATGCCGTCGCCGAAACTGCCGAAGGAGCGCTGCGCCGCCCGCGCCTTGACGGTGCGGGCCGAGACGTCGATCTGCGGGTGCAGCTCGAAATCCGGCCACACGTGGTGCACGGCGCGGTCCGCCCAGTCCATCGGCACCGCGTCGGCCGCGACCAGCCCCTCGATCTGGGCGCTGGTCAGCTCGCCCACCGCGTACTGGTCGGCGAGCGCCGCCACCGCGCCCTCGGCGTCGAGCAGCGCCCAGACCGTGCGCAGCCGCGCCAGCGCCGCCTTCGGCCCCCGCCGATGCCGCAGGTTCAGCTCGATCAGCACCGGGATCGGTTGCTGCGAGCGCCCGGCCGGGCCGGTCTCGCCGGTGAGCTGACCGCGCAGCGCCGCCGTCAGCACGCCGGAGGTGAGCACGTCGGTGCGCGGCCCCCGCTCCGGGAGGTCGCGCTCCGGCGTTCCGTGCGCGCGGTCGCAGGCGGCGTCGAGCGCGGCGCGGCCCGCGTCGGTGAGTCGCCAGCGGGCCACCAGCCCGGCTTCGCGCAACCGCGCCACCGCCTCGGTCACCCGTCGGTGCCAGGCCGGTTGCGTCCCCTCGTAGAGCCGGTCGGCCGCGTCGAAGCGGGCGGCGAACCGGGCGGCGACCATCATCAGCACCGTCGACCGCTCGATCTTGCGGTAGCGGCGGGAGAGCTCGCCGACGGCGCACAGTACCCGGTCGTCCCAGTCGTTCTCGGGCATCATGGCTCGATCCTGGGCCGCGTGGCCCGCCGTGGCACGAGTAGCGCGCTACCTCTTCGCGCGCGCAGCCGTCCGCGACCCCGGGAATTCGTCCGGAAGCAATCGAAAAGTGCTGTCGCGCAGACTGATTCCGACACCCCGAGACACACGGAGGAGATGGGATGACGGAGACCGGAACGATCGCGCCGCCGGTGATCGACGAGCAGATCACGGTGCGCGCAGGGCGTCGCGCTGCGCGGGCACCTGCGCGTCCCCGGCGGGGCGCGGGCGGTGGTGCTCGTCGCGCACGGCAGCGGCACCTGGCGGGACAGCCCGCGCAACTCCGGCATCGCGCGGCAGCTGACCGGCCACGGGCTGGCGTCGCTGACCCTGGACCTGCTCACCCCGGCCGAGGCCACGACCGACGCGATCTTCGACGTCGCCCTGCTCGGCGGCAGGCTGCTCGCGGTCAGGCACTGGCTGGCGCGCTCCTCGTACCACTGGATGCCGGTGGGGCTGTACGGCATCGGCTCGGACGCCCCGGTGGCGCTCTGGACGGCGGGCGAGCCGGACGTCCGGCTGGGGGCCGTCGTGGTGCACGGCGCGCGGCCCGACCTGGCGGCACAGCGGCTGACCAGGGTGCTCGCCCCGACCCTCTTCGTCTCCGGCGGTGCGGACGAGCGGGTCCGGCAGTGCGTGCGGACGGCGGCGGCGCTGGTGCCCGCGCCGACCCGGATCACCGAGCTGACCGGAGGCACCCAGCCGGTCCCGCGGGACCGGCTGGGGCTGTGGTCGACCTACCTGGCGTCGGTGTGGTTCGGCGAGCGGCTCGGCACCGTGCCCGCCTGAGGCACTACTCGGCGAAGACCGCGCGCAGCCTGCGCTCCTGCTCGTGGCTGAGGTTGGTGCTGACGAGCTCGGCGGTCTGGTGCCGGAACTCGTCGTGCACCCGGTCCAGCGCGGCGTCCGAGGAGAGCACGAACAACGCCGAGGTCCCCGGGGTCAGCTGCTCCTTCACCCGGGCGATGAAGGCGTTGTCGATCCCGACATCGGCCAGCGAGGCGGAGAGCGCGCCGATGCCCGCGCCGACCGCGGCGCCGAGCAGCGGAACGAAGAACAGCAGCCCGAACAGCAGCCCCCAGAAGGCGCCGCCGAGCGCGCCTGCCCCGGCCTGGCTGTGCAGCTGCTGGGTCTTGGGCTTCGGCGCCCCGGTCGGCCAGTGCACGATCGCCGCGTCGTGCACGGTGACCAGCCGCTGCTGCGCGAGCTCGCGCAGGGTGGTGGCGGCGGTCTCGGCGCCGGTCTCGGTCGGGAACTTCCAGACGGTCAGGGTTCCGGCCATGGGCTTCTCCTTCGTCGGGGCGGATCGGTCCTTGCGCCCGGCGACGCTAGCGACGGGAGCCGGGACCGGGGATCATCCGTTGCGGGTGATCAGCGCGCCGACGCAGGTCAGGCGATGGAGGCGTGCAGGTCCGGGTAGGCGGGCCCCGGGTCGGGCTGCCCGGTGCAGCGAGCGGCGACGAGATCGGTCTGCGGCCGGATGGATTCGGCGATCCCGCGCAGGTGCTCGCGCTGTGCGGCGGCCCGGTCGCGGAGCGTCCTGGCCGAGACCTCGTCCCCGGCCGCCTCGGCCAGCCGGGCCAGGACCGCGTCCATCGGGCCGAGCGAGACCAGCCCGGTGCTCAACCCGACCATGGAGCCGGACCAGGCGGTGAGCCGCTCGAAGAGCAGTGCGGCGGCCTCGCTCTCGCCGAGCGCGACGGCGGCGCAGGCCGAGAAGGTGGTCATCAGCGGGCGGCCGGGGCCGCGCTGCAGCGGCGGGTTCTCCCGGAACACCGGTCGGGCGCGCTCCAGCTCACCGGCCTGGGCCAGGGCGAGCGCGTAGACGTGGGCGAAGCGCTCCGGCTCCTGCGCGTAGCGCCGCTCGAGCACCGCGCGCAGCGGGGTCAGGTCGTCGCGGTCCCACGTGGTGGCGAGCTCGGTGAGCAGCATGGCGTCCTGATGCCATGCGCCGACTCCGCGCACCGCCGCGCGGCAGGCGGCGTAGCGCTGCTCGGCGGCCGCCTGCTCGCCGCGGATGAGGTCGGTGGCGGCCACGAAGCACAGCAGGGCCTGGTGCAGGTCGGGGAAGTGCCCGGCCTCGGCGGCGGCGAGCGCCTCCAGCGCGAAGCGCGCCGCGGCCACCAGATCGCCGCGCCCGCACGCGTCCAGGAAGCGCAGGTACAGCGCCAGCGCCTGGTGTTCGGCCGATTCGGTGAGCGCGGCGACCCGCATCAGCTCCGCGGTGGCCGGGCCGCACAGGTCGGCGGCGCCCGCGTCGACCAGCGCGCAGGCCACCGCGTTCAGCGCCGCGCAGACCAGCACGTGGTCGCCCGCGTGGTAGGCCAGCGCCAGCGCCTCCCCGGCGTGCGCGTACCGCTGCGCGGGGGGCACCGCGCCGTCGGACTCGACGGCGAGGGTGATCAGCAGCCTGGCCCTGGTGATGTCCGGCAGCTCCCCGGCCAGCGCGTGTTTCAGCGCGGTGCGGATCCGCGGGCTGCCGGTGCCGAGGTAGCGCACGCCGGGGATCACCGGGGCGGTCCAGCAGGTGAGCGCGCGGGCCGCGGGCGCGGGATCGGCGAGGCTCTCGGCGATGTCGAGCGCGCGCTCGCGGGCCGCGGCCGCCGCGGTCCGGTCGCCCTCGTGCGCCAGCGCGTCGGAGAGCGCGCACAGCGCGTCGACCAGCGCGGCCCGCTCCGCCGCGGTGGCGTCGGCCTCGACCGGCGCGGCGCGCCCGTTCAGCTCGGCGGCCGCCCGCCACAGGGTCGCCGCCTCGGTCCGCCTGCCCGCCGCCGCGCAGCGCCGGGCGGCCGCGACGAGCCGCTCCAGTACCCGGCCCGCGGTGGCCGGGGTGCTGCCGTGCAGCGCGTGCAGGGCCAGCGCGGCGGGCCCGGTGTCGTCGAGGGCGCCGCCCGCGATCCGGTCGGCGGCGAACTCGGCCATGTGGCCGTGCATGCGTCTGCGCCGCATCGGCGGGATGCTGTCGCGCACGATGCGCTGCACCAGCTCGTCCCTGACCGCGACCCGGCCCGCGCCGTCGAAGCGCACCAGCGAGGCGGCCATGGCGTTGTCCAGCAGGTCGGCCACCCGATCTTCGGCGAGATCGGCCAACCGGGCCAGCGCGTCGACGTCGATCGGCGCGCCCCAGAGCGCCAGCGCGCGGAGTACCGCGAGCGAACCGGCGGGCAGCCGCTCGGCGACGTCGAGGATCAACGCGCGGATGCGGTGCGGCGGCTCGGCGGAGTCCGGGCGGGCGGCGATCACCTGGGACCAGATCCGCAGCAGCATCGGGTTTCCGGCGGTGCGGTCGCGCAGGCTGCGCACCAGGGCGTCGTCGCCGATGTCGATGCCGCTGCGGCTGAGGAACTCCCGCGTCCCGGCCAGGTCGAGGCCGGTGAGCTCGACCCGGTCGCTGATCAGGTCGGCGAGCGTTGATTCGATGGCGGGCCGCCCCGGCTCGGGGCCGCGCACCGCGACGACGACGAGTACCGCCTCGCCGTGCAGCCAGGTCATGAGCTGCCTGATGCCCTGCAGCGTCGCCGCGTCGGCCCGGTGCGCGCCGTCGAGCGCGATCACGACCGGCGCGCGCAGCGCGAGATCGCGGCTGCGCAGGTACACCGCGCGCACCACACCGAAGACACCGTCGGCGGCGGCGCCCGCGGCGGTGCCGGGTAACCCCTCCAACAGCTCCGTCCACGCCCAAGCCTCCGGCGCGCCGTCCAATTCTGGGCAGGAGGCGAAGGCGGTGTGCCAGCCCCGCCCGGCCAATTCGCCGAGCGCGCCGGTCAGCAGCGTGGTCTTGCCGGTTCCGGCCGCGCCGACCAACCAGAGCAGCCGCGGGTCGCCGTCCGCCGCCGCGTCGGCCGCGGCGATGATCGCGTCGGCCTCGGCCGGATAGCAGGCGGACCGCGGCGGAGAATTCTCCGGGCGCGGGGGCGGCGCCAGGACCAGCGCGGTGCCGAGCGGCTGCGTTTCCGGTTCCAGCGAATGGTTCAGGATCGCCATTTCCAGTTCGTGCAGCGGCCTGCCCGGGTCGATGCCGTATTCCGAACGCAGATGCTCGCGGGTGCGCCGCACGGTCTCCAGTGCGTCGATCTGCTGGCCCAGCCGGTATTGTGCGGTGGCCAGCAATCGCGCGCTCTCCTCGCGGCCCGGATTGTCGCGGGCGAGCTGGTGCAGCGCCGCGACGACATCGGCGTCCAACCCCATCTCCAGGGCCGCGCGGGCCCGCATTTCCATCGCGGTCGCGCGCAGATCCGACAACCGGGAAACCTCGGCCGACGCCCAGGACGCCGAGGCGAAGGATTCGAACGCCTCGCCGTGCCAGCAGTCCAGCGCCTCGTCCAGCATTCGGTAACGCTCGGCCGGTCCGGTGCGCGGATGCTCGCGCAGATGATGTTCGTACCGGGTGAGCAACCGCTCGAAATGCCACGCGTCCACGCTGTCGGTGGCGAGCCGCAGCGCGTACCCGCCGTCCTCGGACACCAGCACGCAGGCCGGGGTCCGCGGGGGTCTCGCCGGTTCCAGCACGCGGCGCAGATTGTGCACCTGCACCTGCAGCACCGAGGCCGCCTGGGCGGGCGGGCTGCCCTCCCACACATCCTCGATCAGGCGATCCACCCGCGTGGTCGTGCCGCCCGCGAGCACCAGCCTGCCGAGCAGCGCCTGCTGCCTGCCCGCCTGGGGACGGGCGGCGCGGCCGTCGAGCACGACCCGAAGGGGACCGAACACCTGTACTCGCACCTCTGTCATGAAACGACGCCCCTCCAGCTTCGGATATTCGGATCCGGTTCTCGGCAACTGATAGACCGACCGGTAAATTACCGCCGGTTCACACAACTGACAAACGGTGGGTAACGATCGTGTCCGCGAACACGATCGCGCGCGACAATTCTGCTCACACCGGAATCTCGGCGAATCCGCACAATTCACAGGAGCGCTCCGCGGCCCCCGCCGCAAGCACCCGCCAGCAGCGCACACACCGCCGCTGCCGCACCCGGCCGCGCGAAATGTCGCGCAGTACTTCGCGCGCGCCCGGATCGGCCGAGAGCCAAACTCCGGCTACCACGCCGTGTCGCCGCCCGGTACGCAGCGAACTCTCAGCGCATTCCACGAGAACCGGGCAGCGGCGGCAATAGCCGAGCGCCTGCCTCGGGTCGCCGCGCGGTGGTAGCGGAGGGAGGAAGAGCCCCGGCGCGATGCCCGTGCACGCGGCCCCGCTACGCCAATCCATACCCGCACCTCTCGCCGGTCCCGACCGATCCGGGAAACACCGACACTCTATTCACGTAATTCGTCGAACCGCCAACCGAAAATGGTCAACACTGGATAACAAAGAATTTCCGAAGAAGGCCGAAATCCGCGCGGAAGTGAATATTCAGCCGGGCAGGCAAAAATTGCGCAGGAATTATTATCGACTCGAACGGGGATTGCCATGACCGCCACGACGACCGACCTCGCCACCCCCGCCGCACTGCCCCCGCGCCCCGGCGCGCCCGAGCCCGCCGCACCCGGCGTCTACCGCGACCGCGACGGCGACGTCTGGGTGCGCGCCGAGCAGGGTTGGCTGCTCTGCCTGCAGAACGGCGTCGCCGTCGACACCACGACGGTCTGGCAGTGGGTGGACGGGCACGTGCGCGACTACGCGCCGTTCGCCCTGCTGCTCCCGTCCTGAAACGCGCTGCGCGGTGCGCGACCCCGGAGCTGCTCCGGGG